>CALDFS010000268.1 GCA_937942105.1 uncultured Ruminococcus sp.
AGGGCACAAAAGCCATAGTTGAGGTTTACGCCGATGCCTCAGCTGTCCTTCTGATGCTGAACGGCAGAGAAATCGGGAGAAAGCAGGTAAAGAAATTCAAAACCAAATTCACCCTGCCCTATGAGCCGGGCGTTCTGACGGCTATTGCGCTGGATTCGGGCGGCAATGAAATCTCAAGGCAAAGCCTTGAAACCGGCGGCAGTAAAGCAAGGCTCACGGTTACGTCGGATAAAACGATTCTCAACGCCGACGGGCAGTCACTGTGCCACCTGACTATTGAGTTTACTGATGAAAAAGGCAGGCTTATTCCATATATGGAACAGCCGGTAACTGTAAAGGCAGAGGGTGCGGCATCACTTCAGGGCATAGGAAGCGCTCTTTGCAAGACCGACGAGCGATACGACAGCGATACCTTTACCGCCTACCGGGGACGGCTTCTGGCAGTTCTGAGAGCCGGCACAAAACCCGACAAGGCAAAGGTTACAATTACAAGCAAAAATATGGATTCTATTGAAATACAGCTGGAGGTGATATAGATGGAGAAATTCAGGGTTTACGGCGCCAGCACCAAGGAAGAATCACAGCGGGAGCGTGATCATCGGGCGCTGGCAAGAAGAGCTGCCGCCGAGGGAATCGTCCTTATGAAAAATGACGGTGTGCTTCCTTTGAAGACCAAAACCGTCGCGCTTTACGGCGCAGGCGCAAGAATGACCGTATTCGGCGGTGCCGGAAGCGGCGACACTCATGCCAGATACAGCGTAAGCGTGGAGCATGGTCTTAAGAACGCAGGAATTATGGTTCTGGGCGAGCTTGGTATCGAACGCTTTGAACAGAGCGTAAAATCAAGGCTTGCGGCGTGGAAAGCGGAGCTGGAGGAAAAAGCAGCAAAATACTCCCCATTCGGACTATGGATATGTTCATCATGATCGGCGAGCATCCCAAGCCTCAGCCGGGCTGTGCGCCGGTTCTGCCGGATGAGCTGACTGATAAAACCGATACCGCCTTATACATTTTGGCACGTCAGGCAGGCGAGGGCGGCGACCGCAGGAATGAAAAGGGCGACTATCTTTTATCGGATGAGGAAGAGGAAGGTATTAAGCTGCTGTCATCCCACTATAAAAAGCTGATACTTGTCATCAACAGCGGGGGCGTTGTGGATTTATCCATTTTGGATAAATGCCGCATCGACGCGGTGCTGTTCATGGGTCAGCCGGGTATGGAGGCAGGCAATGCCCTTGCGGATATTCTGACCGGCAAGATATCTCCATCAGGCAAGCTCACCGACACCTGGGCAATGCGCTATGAGGACTATCCATCCGCAGATACATACAGCCACATAAACGGCGAAACCGATTTTGAAAACTACTTTGAAGGCATATATGTGGGCTACAGGTACTTTGACAGCTTCAGCGTAAAGCCACGCTTCCCGTTCGGCTTCGGAATGTCATATACCACGTTTGAGCATTCGGTTCAGGCTATATCGGTTGAAAAAACAGAAGTGACGGTGCAGGTCAAGGTTCAGAACACCGGAATGGCATACAGCGGAAAAGAGGTTATTCAGCTCTACCTGCAAAAGCCCGCAAAAGCGCAGGACTGCGAGGCAAAAAGCCTTGTTGCCTTCGGAAAAACCGGTAATCTTTCCTGCGGCAGCAATGAAACGCTTTCGCTTTGCTTTGATATGGCAAAGCAGGGCAACTTTGATGACAATCGAAATTGTTTTGTGCTTGAACCCGGTGATTACGGTCTGCTGGTTGGAACAAATTCCGAAAATGCCAAGCTGTGCTCAGTGCTGACGCTTGATAAAGAAGTGATAACCGAGACAGTACCCGATATCTGCCCGAAACCCTGTGATTTTGCCGATATGAAAAGCCGTGCAAAGCCCCACGCTTATTCGGATGCACTGCCAAGATATGCACTGAAGGCTGAGGATTTCGCGCAGACTTCACATAAAGAATATCTGCCGCAGTTTTCCGAAAAGGTGCGCACTGTTTTAAGCCACCTTTCGGACAGAGACAAAATTTCTCTTGTAGTTGGCGGCGGATACAGCGTTAAATGCTTCAACAACGTAATGGGCGCGGCGGGCAGAACGGCAACAAATCTTTTGAAAAAAGGAATTCCGAATATCGTTCTGGCTGACGGTCCTGCGGGGCTGAACGTCAATCAGGCAATAGTTGTCATGCTCGACGGCACGCCGCGCTACCCCGAGGGACTGCCCGAGGACTGGCAGTGGGGATGGCTGAAAAAGATAGGCTGGCTGGTAAAAGCCAAGCCCGGAAAGGGTCGCCCGGTATACAATTACATGACCGCATGGCCGAGCGCTACGGTGCAGGCTCAGAGCTGGAATCAGGCTATTGTGGAGGAAATCGGAGCGGCTGTGGGAAAAGAAATGCTGGAAATAGGCGTGTCGGTATGGCTGGCTCCCGGCATGAACATTCACCGCAATCCCCTGTGCGGGCGGAATTTTGAGTATTACTCCGAAGACCCGCTGATTGCTGGGAAAATGGCTGCCGCCGTCACCCGGGGCGTGCAGTCTATGGGCGGCGTGGGAGTGTGCATAAAGCACTTCTTATGCAACAATCAGGAAGAAAACCGCACCATGGTTTCTGAAAACCTATCTCAGCGAGCCTTGCGGGAAATATATCTGCGCGCCTTCCGAATTGCGATTGAGGAAGGCAGACCGTGGACGGTTATGTCATCATATAACCGCATAAACGGGCTTCATGTTGTAAACGATGCAGAGCTTCTTACCGGCGTTCTTCGGGACGAATGGGGCTTTGAAGGACTTGTTATGAGCGACTGGAACGCTGCCGAGCAATGCTCCTACTCTAAGGCAATAAACGCCGGAAACGATTTGATTATGCCCGGCACCTCGGGCGTGCGAAAATCCTTGGAAAAGGCGCTTAAAGACGGCAGTCTTGACAGAAACGCCTTGGATATCAGTGCCAGCCTTGTATTCAATTCCGCCGCGGCGGAAGGATTTTAATAAACAGAACGGAGGATATTTATATGGGTAAACCTATCACTCTACTCAGCAAGGGACTTTTTGAAAAGCCATTCATGGACTCGAAGGCAAAGACCCGGTCAGTATCACGCAAGGAACTGATTCTTGGTCATCTGATTGGACCGCTTGGCCTTATCTTTGTAGTCAACACCATTGCGGCGCTGGTGGAAAAGTTCTTCACACAGCAGACCGGCGCCATATACGGCACCGAAAACGTCGCCATGATTCAGGCAATCGGCGGTCGCTACGAAACAGTCATGACTATAGCAAAGCTATTGGCAGTTGGCTTAGGGCTGCTCAACGGCTGGCTGATTCAGCATACGCGTTCAAGGCAGGGACGTATGCGCCCCTGGTATCTGATTTACGGATTTATCTCAATCATTCTGGGATGCCTTATGTTCCTGTTCCCTGGCGGAGGCGGGCTGGGCGAAAGCTACTGGTACTATTTCTTCTTCCTTGTCATCTGCTATAATACCATTGGCTCCAGCTATTTCTATCTTTTCAGAGATACCATTGTATCCCTGACATCACGCAGCCCCAGCGAGAAGCTGCGCCTTAAATTCACCCGTCAGGTCTGCTGGACGTTGATTTCAGGCATTCTTATCGGAATGCTGGTGTCTATGGTAGTACTGCCGCTGTGGCTGGAAAAGGATATCAACGGCTACCCTATTCTGATGATTGCCCTTTCTGTAATTGCCATTCCCCCTGCTTTTCATGGAGTATTACTACACCCGCGAACGCATTACCGAGGATGTAGCCCAGGAAGAGGGTCTTAATAAGGAGAGCAAAATTCCGATTTGGAATCAGATGAAGGCACTGCTCACAAACCGTTACTTTATGATTTTAATGATTCTTATGACGATTGGCGGAATCATGGATAACTTCAAGGGCGGAAACGTTCAGTATTTCTACATCAAGTTTATGCTTGGCGGCGCAGAAAACCCCATGATGTACACCCTTTATCAGGTGATCACTGGCATTCCGCTGGGTCTCGGTGCAATTGCAATCTATCCTTTGGCAAAGAAATTCGGTGTTAAGAACGTCTGCTGGGTGGGATACAGCCTTGTTTTCATAGGCGGTATTATCGGCTGGCTCTTCCCAACGAATCTGCCGATTGTTTTTGCCTCCGGCTTTTTGCGCCAGGTAGGCATGCTCCCTCACGCATATATTTTTGCTACCCTTCTTTGTTATGCCTATGACAGTGTTGAGCACAAATCCGGTCTGAGACTTGAGGGTATGCTGGGCGTTGCCATAATCGTTGCCATTCAGAATGCCATATATGCGCCATTTGCCGGCGGATTTGAATCAGGAATCCTTAAGCGCGGCTTTGTTGACGTTGAAGGGGTTACGCCTAATGACAGCGTGCTTTCCTTTATGATAATGGCATTCTACCTGCTTGATATTCTATTGGCGGCGGCAAGTATCATTTTGCTTCCATTTGTTGATGTTGAAAAGAAGATGCCGCAGATAAATGCCGATTTAATCGAGCGGGAACGTCAGGCGGCGCTGGCACGCGGTGAAGAATGGATTTCACCCGAAGAGCTGGAGCAGCGCGAGCATGAAAAGCTTGAAGCCGAGGCTGAGGAAAACCGCATTGCCGACCTGAAGGAGCACTGCCGAAAGAAGGGACTGGACTTCAATGCCGAGAATGAAAAATATCTGGCAAAGCAGGCAAAGAAGCAAAGCAAGAAAGCGGCTAAAGTAAAGAAATAACTGTTTGGAGGGCGTAAACGATGCTGAAAATCAAGGAACTGAACTGTGAAGGGCAGTCTTGAAACCGGCTATGGCAGGATAGAAGTGGCTTGGAAGCGTGAAAACGGCAGGTTTTTGCTGAATGTAACCGTCCCTGCCAACACCCGCTGCAAGGTTGTGCTGCCCGATGGAAGCTTATGCATTGTTGGCAGCGGAAAGCACGAATATACGATTTCGGAGGAAAAGAAATATGAATGAATCCGTATTCCCAAAAGATTTTCTGTGGGGAGCCGCCAGTGCGGCGGCTCAGGTAGAGGGGGCATGGAACGCAGACGGAAAGTCCCCCAGCATATGGGACATTGCTCCGGCTGAAAAAATAAAGAACGGCGACACCTGCCATGAGGCCTGCGACCATTATCACCGCATGAAAGAGGATGTGGCTATGATGAAGGAAATGGGGCTGAAATCCTACCGCTTTTCCGTTTCATGGCCAAGAATCCAGCCGGAGGAAGGCAGGGTAAACCCGAAAGGGCTGAAGTTTTACAGTGATTTAGTTAACGAACTGCTGGCAAACAGCATTGAGCCGCTGGTTACAATCTATCATTGGGATTTGCCGGTTTGGGTGCAGGAAAAGGGCGGCTGGATTAGTGAAAAAATCATCCCGCTTTTCGCCGAATACACCCGCATAGTTGTGGAATCACTGTCAGACCGGGTAAAATGGTGGATTCCCATGAACGAGCCACAGTGCTTCATTATGAACGGTCATATGGTAGGAGCACACGCGCCATTCAAGCATAACTATCTGGCAATGTCAAGGCTTACGCGGGTCTGCCTGATGGCTCATGCAGAGTCGGTCAAGACCATCCGCAAGTACGCAAAGCAGCCTGTTAAGGTGGGCATTGCCATGGCGGCGGGGGCTTTCATCCCGGAAAGCGAAACCCCGGAAGCCATTGCCAACGCAAAGCGGAAATCCTTTTATTTCATGAACGGCACCATGTCAAACCGCTGGTGGGGCGACCCCATTTTCAAGGGAGAGACTGTTACCGCCTATGGCGTATACCGCATACGCAAAAAGGATATCCCCCGAATCAAATGCGATATGGACTTCATCGGAGTAAACGTATACGCGCCCTTCCAGAAAAACTGGAACGGCACCTCCGCCGATGTTCCGAAGGAGCGCAAGAACTCCATGGGCTGGGTAATCGACGGCAGGTGCCTGTATTGGACTATTCGGTTTTTCTATGAGCGTTACGGTCTGCCAATTATGGTGACAGAAAACGGTATGTCGGACAACGATGCCGTTAGTGCTGACGGCAGGGTGCACGATACAAAGCGGATAAGCTTTATCCGCGAATACTTAAGCAGCGTTAAGCGCGCCGTTTCGGAAGGAATTCCGGTGCTGGGCTATCAGCATTGGTCGGTTATGGACAATTTTGAGTGGGCGGAGGGATATGCTCCCCGCTTCGGTCTTGTTCATGTAGATTATGCAACGCAGAAGCGCACCATAAAGGATTCGGCATATGAATACAGGAAGATAATTGAGTGCAACGGCAACTGCCTGTAAGAGCTTTTCCAAAAATTCAGCTAATCGGTTATGGACAATCCCAAAACTTACCCATATCCGAAACCGAAAGCTTTTTAATAACAGCTTTTTCGGATTCAATCTTCAGATTGTTCAAACTACTGTTTTGAATATATGACATGCCCATAAATACACTGCCGCCTTCTGCAAATATCTCTGCATAAACGGTATCTATGACAATGCGAAGATCAATAATACCGTCTATGCCGTTAACAGGTGCTTCCTTGTCCTGGCACCGCAGTATGCCCTTTGCCTTGGAGTATTCGATTTCCATGCCATATAGAGAGATAAGGAAGGATGAGCAATCTTCGATATTCAGCTCGATATCGCAGCATTTTCCTTCTGTTCTAAAGCTGAAAGGATTTTTGCTGTCAACGCTGACATCTGCAAATCTATCGGTTTTACGGTAAAGCTTTTCAATTTCCTTAACAGGCATGGCGCAAAGCCGCAGTTCGCCCTTTATTGTCTTTAATGACATTTCCTGAGGAACATTCATAACGCTTCCGAAAGGCATTCCGGGAATAACAACCGTTGCAAAGGCTGTGCGTATGCGCCTGCCATCGGGAACATGCGACCATGACTGAGCGGCATAGGAATTATTGCCGTAATTAAGCCTTCTTAGCTTGCTTTCCGCAGTAAATTTCTTTCCGTTAAAGCTGCCTATATAATATCTGTCGGAAGCGGCAGTAAAAAGCCATTTAATTTTGCTTTTGTCATTGTCAACTGCAAGCGGGTAGAAGTCAGGGCACTCGGCGTCTTCTGCCATTGTTATACGCTGAATCTCTTCCCAATCCAGAAGATTGCGGGACTTGAACAGTGCAAAATTATGCTTTTCCAGATATAGTGACATAATGTAAACATCATCAGGTTCATAATATATTACCTTCGGGTCGCGGTTGCCGCCGCATATCTGTTCAATAAGCGGCTTTTCATACTTTATAAAGGTCTGCCCGCCGTCAGTGCTGTATGCAAGATTCTGCGTGAATGGCTTGCCCTTTGACGTCTCGGAAGTGCTTCCCGCACAGGTGTAAAACAGCAGAATCACATCATTATCATTTTCCTTTAAGCCGGTGACATTTCTTGTGTCGATTACAGACGAACCGGAAAACATTGTGCCGTTCTCATCCGGGAACAGTGCAATGTTTTTTTCATGCCAGTGAATAAGGTCATCGCTTACAGCGTAGCCCCAATGCATATTTTCCCACGTTACGGCAACCGGGTTGTGCTGATAAAACATAAGATATTTTCCGTTATAATATGTTAAGCCGTTTGGATCGTTGATCCAGCCGCGCTTTGCGGTAAAATGCGCATAGGGACGGTATTCCCCGCTGTAATCGGTATCGGCGCTGTTGCTTTTGCGGAATTGCAGATCGATATCAGCATCACATTCTATACGTATTTTTTTGCCCATAAACCTTTCAACGTTCAACGGAAATTCATAATCCGGATTGTCATAATCCAACGCAGCCACGAAATCGTAAACGAGTTTATCGTCAATGTAAAACATTACCCGCTTATTCTGAGCATCATGTTTTGCAGGAACGATAATATATTTACTGTCGCATAAAAATTCCATATAATCATATCCTTTCTTAAAACTCAGGCAGTTCGTCAAGAGTGATAACAAGTTCGCTGTTGTAGATTTCTTTAAGATTATCCTTGTCGTTTTCCGTGAGAACGTCGGTGTGCCATATCATAAACCACGACCACACTGCTTCATCCTCGATAAATTTTTCCGCAGAAGGAATATTTCCGCATTCGTGAAACGCCATAGGTTTGTCGGCAATTTCGGTCAGACCCTGCCATGTTTTTACGTTGGTGGTGCCATCATAGGTGTCCGAGCCTATAATGTCGCAGTATTCGTCTCCGGGGTACCATCCCTCCATAATGGAATCGGTATAGCCAAGCACCCAGATAAGATTGTTAAGATCGTATTCGTTTGTGAACTTGTCATACATAAGCCGCCACAGCTTTATGAAATTTTCAGAGCCGCCTTTTCCCCACCAAAACCAGCTTCCATAATCATTGCCGTTAAATTCGTGAAATGGTCTCCAAAAAACCGTAACGCCAGCATCGCGAAGCTCCTGCAAGGCTTTTGCGGCTTTGTCCCAGCTTTCCATAAGCTCATTATATTCATCCGTCCCCTCGGAAAGCAGCTTGTCAAAGTCTGGAGCGTCGTTAAGGGATTCCTGATAACCGCTGCTCTTTACACCGGTGTGCCAGCAGATGGTAACAAGACCGCCCTTTTCGTCCCACTCCTTTGCGCGCTTCACAACGCCTTCAAAATCACTGTTCATAAAGTCAAGACCGCGCATTGCAGGCAGCTTGCCTGTATTGTCGTTGATATAGTCCATTTCGTAGTCGGGGGAGCCCATCCATGTTGATTCCTGCTGACAGGCTATCATATTTTTGCCATAGATATCAGAAATATATTTGTATATCTTTTTAGTTTTCTTATCGGCGCTTTTATTTGACAAACTGTATTTTGCGGACTGCTCCGTTTGTTCCGCGCCTTGTACAGCCGAAGCTATATCACAGCTCGACAGCACCGATACCGCAATGACAAATGCGAAAAGCAGTGGTACAAGTTTTAGCTTCTTCATAAATACTCCTCCGTTATATATTGTTTTCAATAAGCTTGATTATCTCGTTTTTCTCCGGCATAACGGCGAGCGCTCCTTTTCTGGTTGTAATAATTGCCGCAGCTGCATTTGCAAAACGCAGCATTTGCGAAAGCTCTTCCGAAGAATAATCCCTTAATCCGTTTTCGATTACATAATTAAGAACACAAGCACAGAAGGTATCGCCCGCCCCGGCGGTTTCAATCGTCTGCACATTGAAGGACGGCATTTCTGCGCAGGCAGAATCGGAAAATGCAAGGCTTCCGTTTCTTCCCAGGGAAACAAGTATAAGCGGTATTCCATACTGTTTTTTCAGCCCCGCAGCCGCCTTGTAAAAGTCCTTTTCACCTGTGAGCCACTCTATTTCGTTATCTGAGATTTTAAGGATGTCGCATTTTGTCAGCCCCCATATGGTGCGCTCTCTTGCAGTGTCAAGACTGTCCCACAGCGGCTCTCTTATATTGGGGTCAAATGAAATAATCGCGCCCGCATCTTTAGCAGCCGCAACCGCTTTTTGCGTTGCTTCGCGGCAGCAGTCAGAGGTCATTGACAATGTTCCGAAGTGAAATATCCTGCACTTCTCAACAAGCTCTTTCTTGACCTCATCGGCAGTCAGCATCATGTCAGCTCCGGGGCTGCGGTAAAACGAAAAATCCCTGTCGCCATTTGCAAGAGTGTGCACGAATGCAAGCGTTGTATTCACGTTATTATCCGTTACAAGACCGCTTATGTCAATCCCCGCATCGGAAACGGCTTTTTTTAATCGCCTGCCAAAGCTGTCAGAGCCAACCTTACCGATAAAAGCGGTTTTCCTGCCCAGCTTGCTCAGCATTGCAAGAACGTTGCAGGGCGCTCCTCCCGGATTTTCCTCTAAAAGCGGATTTCCCTGCCCGCTCACACCGCTTTCCGTAAAATCAATCAGAAGCTCGCCAAGGGCGGTTACATCTATCTTTTTCATTGTTAAAAACTCCTTTCTAACAAGATTATTTGACAAAGTAATCGGTAAAGTAACCGGTAACTTTAATGAAAGTATAATACTAAAGCTTTCAATTGTCAAGTGGCTTTTATAATTTTATATATTATTTACAAATGGCTGCTTGCAGTTTTGTTTAAAATGAATAACCGGTAACGTAACCAGTTATATTATTTTTCAAAAGCTATTGAAAAACAAAGAATAATATGCTATGATTGCTTTCAGAGGTGTTTTTATGTCAAAGAAAAATGTTACTTTCAGCGATATTGCCGAATACACGGGTTTTTCAAAGACCACCATTTCAAGATATTTCAACAATCCCGAATCGGTTACCCTTGAAAACCAGCAGATAATTGCCGACGCGCTGACCGCTCTTGATTACAAGGAAAACAAGGTTGCCCGCATTTTTGCAAGCGGAAAAACTGAATTTATCGGGGTGATAGTCCCCAATCTGTATCTTGGATTTTATTCAGAAATACTTGAAAGGCTGCTGTCGTCGTATGAAAAATACGGCTATAAATTCATTGTTTTTGCCGGAAATGGGCAGCTTGAAAGAGAGCACAGCTATGTCAAGGAGCTTCTTGCTTATAAAATTGAGGGAATTATTATTTTAAGTCATGCTATTTCGTCGGAGGAGCTTGCATCCTACAATATTCCGGTTGTAGCCATCGAGCGGGAAGATAAATATGTATGCAGCGTTAAAACCGACAATTTTGAAGGCGGTAAGATGGCCGCTGAAATGCTGCTTAAAAGCGGCTGCGAAAGGCTGTTTCATATAAATTCAAAAACCTCTTCCGATGTTCCCGCATACGGAAGAATTGAGGGGTTCCGGAATATCTGCCGTGAAAGGAACATCCCCAGCGAAATGTTCATTTCAGACTGGGGCAGCAGCTATAAAGAAGTATCGGAAAACACCGCTGATATCATTAAATATCTGGATGAGAAATACAGTGGCTGCAAAAAAGGTGTTTTTGTTTCAAACGATACCCATGCAAATGTTTTTTTGAATCTGCTGATAAGAAAATACGGAAAAATGCCGGATGATTACAGCATAGTTGGGTTTGACAATTCATCAATTTCATCCGAGGCTGTTGT
>CALDFS010000269.1 GCA_937942105.1 uncultured Ruminococcus sp.
AAGGATTCAGCGGCGGTGCTGTATACCATCGCAAAAAACCTCTGCATAGACAGGCTTCGCCGGATGCCCTTTGAACCGCTCGACGAGGAAGTGCCTACAGCCTCTTGTGAGGACGAGGTTGTTGGCAGGCTTACTGTCCGCGCGGCTCTTGATGCCTTGCCGGAGGGTATGCGGGAGATTCTTCTTCTGCGATACGCCAACGAGCTTGGGATATCCCAAATAGCCGGCATTTTGGGAATATCCCGCTTTGCGGTATCAAGAAGGCTTAAAGCGGCAGAATAAAGCCTTCGCGAGCAACTGATGAAAGGATGATGACATTGAAAAAATCGGATAAATGCGCAATCATGCAAGCCTTCGCTCCGCCTCCGCCGCAAAGAAAGCGAGAGTTTATTTCGAGCCTTCCGCCTCAGCCTGTTCCGATATCGCAGTTTCTTTGGGGACAGCTCGGATATATCCGAAAATGGGTCTGGCTTGTGGATGCCGCAGTGATGGCTGCGGCGGTGCTTTTTGCTCGGTTTGCCCCCGATGAGGTTGTTGCAATACTTTCTGCTGTAACTCCGCTGCTTGCTGTGTGCTATGTCACCGAAAGTTCTCGAAGCCGCGAATATGGAATGTGGGAGCTTGAAATGTGCGCAAGATTTTCACTCAAAAGCGTGGTGCTTTCAAGGCTTGTTTTGCTTGGAATTGCAAACGCCGCGGTCTTCTGCGCAATAATCCCGATAAGCATGGGGACGGTTTCAGCTCTAAGGACGGCGGTTTACCTCATTTGCCCATACCTTTTGACGTCCTTTTTCGGACTGCTCATTTCGAGAAAATCAGCGTCTAAAGAAGCAATGTATTTCATAGTCGGACTTGCAGCTATTGTGGGCGCAGCAGTTCTCATAGCAAAAAAAGCGATATATGCTCCGCAAAACTTTAATCTTTGGCTTGCGGCGATTGTCCTGCTTGCCGTGGGGTTTATTTCGCAGAGCGTTAAAACAGTAAAACAAACGGAGGAAATGTGATGGAACTTGTAATAGACAGAGTATCAAAGCAATATAAAAATCTTATCGCGGTGGATAGGGTATCGCTGAAGCTTCATAAGGGCGTATACGGTCTTTTGGGAGCGAACGGCGCGGGCAAAACCACCCTTATGCGGATGATATGCGGTATAGTCACCCCAACGAGCGGCAAAATAACCTTTGACGGTGCAGACGTCAAGGATGAAAGCTACCGCGCAGTTCTGGGGTATCTTCCGCAGGACTTCGGCTATTACCCAGAATTCAGCGGGATGGATTTTCTTTTGTACATGGCATCCCTGAAAGGAATCGACTCAAAGGCAGCTAAGAAACGCGCGCAGGAGCTTATAAAGCTTGTGTCGCTTGAAGACGCCGCAAAGCGCAAAATAAAAACCTATTCCGGCGGAATGAAGCAGCGAATAGGCATAGCCCAGGCGCTGCTGTCGTATCCCAAAATACTTATTCTGGACGAGCCGACAGCAGGGCTTGACCCGCGTGAACGCGTGCGATTCCGCAACATCATCGCCGAGCTTGGCAAGGAGAGCGTCGTGCTTTTGTCCACACACATAGTTTCGGATATCGAGCATATCGCGGACGAAATCATCATGATTAAAAGCGGTCAGCTTATTTATCAGGGCAAGTGGCAGGAGGATATGGGCAGCTTAGAGGACTTCTATCTGAAAGAATTCGACGGGGAGGGCGCAATATGAGCAACTTCGGAACAATATACAAATACGAGCTTCGCAAAATAGCAGGGAAGAAGCTGTTTGTTATCAGCTTTATCCTGTGCGCGGTAATATCTCTTTCGGGATTCTATTTTCGGTATATGGGCAATGTCTATATTGATGACGTTTTGGTAGGCACCAACGCTGAGTATCACAAGCAGGACATTGCATACGCCAAAGCGCTTGATTCAAGAGTGATAGATGATGAGCTTCTTTCCGAGATGGTATCGGCTTACCGCAAGGTGCCGTATGTCACGGACAGACATTACACCGGCACCGAGGAATATCAGAAATACGCCCGCCCCTACAGCGCGATATTCAATTTTGTCCGGCAGTGCGGCGGCTACGGAACAGCCTACCTTATGTATGAATGGCAGCCGAGCGAGGCCGACTTCTACGTCAAAAGAGGCGAAATGCTCGAAAACTCGTGGAAAGATTTGTTCTTAAGCGAGAGCGAAAAGCAGTTCTGGCGCGAAAAGGAAGTGGGGATTCAAAAGCCGTTTACATTCTATGAAACCACCGCCTACGACGAGATGTTCGCGGTATATCAGACGGCGGCAATAATGCTTCTTATCGTGATATCCATAAACCTCGCCGGGGTGTTTGCAAACGAATCTTCACGCCGAACAGACAGAATCATTCTTTGCACCAAAAACGGCAGGACAATGCTTTATCTTGCCAAAATATCAGCCGGAATAACCGTCTGTGCGGGTTCTGCACTGCTCATCTCTGTACTGATATGGGTTACCGCGACAATTTTTTACGGCTTCTCGGGGGCAAATGCGGCGTTCCAGTTCATCTACCAGTATAGCTCATTGCCGATAAACTGCCTGCAAGCGGTGCTTATATCCTTTGCGATGCTGATAGTAACCACAGTTATGTTCGGTGTGATGGTAATGCTTCTTTCGCTTGTTACAAGGTCGAGCATTGCAAGCATGGCGATATCGATATCGTTTTTAATCAGTGCAATGCTTATCAGCAGTTTACCGGACGAATTCCGGGTTATGGCTCAGCTTTGGGATTCGCTGCCGTGGATGTTCAATGCGGTGTGGTCGATATTCTCTGAGAGGACATTCCCGGGAATCGGAACAAGGCTTACGCCTTATCAGGCTGTGCCGGTGATATATCTTGCTGTTGGAGCGGTATTCAGCGCCGCTGGCGGGATTGTTTGGAAGAAAAGGCAGACAGTTTCAAGGTGATAGACAAATCTTTGTGTCAATAGCACAGACAAAAAAGCTTTCGGTCCACCCTTTCTCGAAAGGGTGGCAGGGTCTTGGGGCAGCGCCCCGAGTCGCGCTCCGCAGAGCGCGAAATCCCCAGTGAAACGAAACGCAGGAAGGGGATGAAAAACAGTCCAGTGGACTGTTTTTCAGTGGGGAAACCACCGTAAGGGGTTTCCCTATGGGCGCGCGACGAGCGCGTCCATCCCTGCACACAGTAGAAGCTTACGCTGCACTACGATATATAGCTTCACGTCCGCCTTAACAGCATCAAAATCCCGACAATCCCAAAATTTTATTCGTAATCCACAACATCAACCCAAGAAAGCAGGAACTCTCTCTCATGGGCGTTGCCCTTTACCGACTGTGAAGCCGCAACAATCGGCATCCACTTCTGAACATACTGCTTGGCAGTGTCGCTCTTGCGGCAGAACAAATCCAAGTACTTCTTTGCAGTCTCATTGTCGCCGGAAAGGCAGAACAGCAGGTAGGTTCTTGCAGCGTCAGCAGAAGCATTTCCCTGTGTTGCGTGCGCCCAGTCAAGAATGTAGGGCGTGCCGTCCTCGGTGATGATTATGTTCGAGGGGTTGAAGTCGCCGTGGCAAAGCTTGGCGTGCTTGGGCATTGCTTCAAGGCGGGTCCTCAGATCGTAGCGGGTGGTGGCGTCAAGCTCAGCCTCGCCTATCTTGCGGCTCATCTTGTCCTTAAGCTTGTTGAGGTTGGGGCAGGTGTGCGACTGAACCTCAATCTGCAAATCAACAAACTGCTCCAAATACTTGTCGATATTATCGGGGTCCTCCTCCATAATCTTTGCAAGCGTCTTGCCCTTGATGTATTCGGTGACTATTGCCCACTTGCCGTCTACCTTGCAGACCTCTAAAACCTTGGGTATGTTAAGACCTGTCTCCTCAACCCTTGCGGTGTTCAGGGCTTCGTTCAGAATGTCCGCCTTGGAAAAGTTCTCATCGAACACTTTTATACATAAATCGCCGTCGCGGTAGATGGTTTTCGAGTTCCTTACCGCAATAACTCTGTCTAAATTCATCTTATGAATCCTCCTTATTAGTTTTTATGACAATCTTTAGCAGGAATTACTTGTTCTTTCTGGTTCTCTTTGTGTAGAGCTGCTTGCTTGCGTCAGCGTCCGCGCTTACAACCTCGCCGTCAACAAAGGGAAGCTTCTTGTCTACAAAGTGCTTGCCATAGTAAGCGTTGAGATACATCTGCTTGATCTCGCTCATAAGAGGATATCTGGGGTTAGCGCCGGTGCACTGGTCGTCAAACGCCTGCTCAACCATATCGTCGAGCCTGTCAAGGAAGTTCTTTTCGTCGATTCCGTAATCGCGGATGGTCGGCTTGATTCCTACCCTTGCCTTAAGGTCGTTTATAGCCTTGATGAGATTTTCAAGCTTCTCCTCGTCAGTAGTTCCGCCAAGACCCAAAGCGTCGGCAACCTCGGCGTATCTTGCTAAGGTGTGAGGATGATCGTACTGCGAGAAGGTACCCATCTTCTGGGGAGCTTCAGCCGCGTTGAATCTTAAAACTTCCTCAATCATAAGAGCGTTTGCAACGCCGTGTGCAATATGGTGGAATGCGCCCAGCTTGTGAGCCATCGAGTGGCATACGCCTAAGAATGCGTTTGCGAACGCCATACCGGCCATGGTGGCAGCGTTTGCCATCTTCTCGCGGGCAACGATATCGGTCTGACCGTTGTCGTAAGCGTCGGGCAGGTACTTAAAGATGGTCTTCAAAGCCTGGATTGCAAGACCGTCGGTATAATCTGTAGCCATGATGGAAGCGTAGGCTTCAAGAGCATGAGTAACAGCATCGATACCCGAAGCAGCAGTTAAGCCCTTGGGCGCGGACATGTGGAAGTCGGTATCGATAATAGCCATGTTGGGCAGAAGCTGATAGTCAGCAAGCGGATACTTGATACCAGACTTCTCATCGGTGATAACGGCAAAGGGGGTAACCTCAGAGCCGGTGCCGGCAGAGGTGGGAACCGCGATGAAGTAAGCCTTTTCGCCCATCTTCGGGAAGGTGTAAACCCTCTTTCTTATATCCATAAAGCGCATTGCCATATCCATAAAGTCAGCCTCGGGGTGCTCATAAAGAACCCACATAATCTTTGCAGCGTCCATAGCCGAGCCGCCGCCCAGAGCTATAATGCAGTCGGGCTGGAAGGATTTCATCTGCTCGGCGCCTGCCTTTGCGGATGCAAGTGTTGGGTCGGGAGCAACGTCAAAGAAGGTGGTGTGAGCGATTCCAAGCTCGTCTAACTTATCGGAAATCGGCTTTGAATAGCCGTTGTGATAAAGGAAGCTGTCGGTTACGATGAAGCAGCGCTTCTTGTTCATTACCTGCTTAAGCTCGTTCAGGGCAACGGGCAGGCAGCCCTTCTTGATGTATACCTTTTCAGGTGCGCGGAACCACAGCATATTCTCTCTCCTCTCGGCGACTGTTTTGATGTTGATAAGGTGCTTAACGCCGACGTTCTCGGAAACGGAGTTGCCGCCCCATGAGCCGCAGCCAAGGGTGAGCGAGGGCAAAAGCTTGAAGTTATAAAGGTCACCTATACCGCCCTGCGAGGAGGGAGTGTTTACAAGCACACGGCAGGTCTTCATTCTTGCACTGAACTCGTCAAGCTTATCCTGCGCGGTAAGGGGATTGAGATAGATGGATGAAGTATGACCATATCCGCCGTCGGCAACAAGCTGTTCTGCCTTGGCTAAAGCATCCGCAAAGTCCTTAGCGCGATACATTGCCAGAACCGGCGAAAGCTTTTCGTGGGCGAACTCCTCGCTCAGATCAACCGATTCAACCTCGCCTATAAGAATCTTAGTTCCCTCGGGAACCTCAACGCCAGAAAGCGAAGCTATCTTAGCGGCGGGCTGACCAAATATTTTAGCGTTCAGTGAGCCGTTGATGATGATGGTGTGGCGAACCTTATCAAGCTCATCCGGCTTTAAGAAGTAGCATCCTCTGTAAGCAAATTCACGGCGAACAGCGGCATAAACGCCGTCCATAACAATGACCGACTGCTCCGAAGCGCAGATCATGCCGTTGTCAAAGGTCTTTGAATGAATGATGGAGTTTACTGCTAAGGTGATATCGGCAGTATCGTCAATAATTGCAGGAGTATTGCCCGCGCCAACGCCGAGTGCCGGCTTTCCGCTTGAATAAGCCGCCTTTACCATTCCGGGACCGCCGGTTGCAAGTATGATATCTGCTTCCTTCATAAGAAGGTTAGTCATCTCCAAGGAAGGAATGTCAATCCATTCGATTATGCCCTCGGGCGCGCCGGCCTTAACAGCGGCC
>CALDFS010000270.1 GCA_937942105.1 uncultured Ruminococcus sp.
TACCATACTTTTTATTTTTTACTCTTATATGGGTCATATCTATTGACAACGCAGATATTTGAAAATTTTATTAAAAATTAAACTTTTCTTAATCAGTTGAAATTCTTCGCGAAAGGTGTTACACTGATAATACAACTTACGCACATGAAATATTGCACTGAAAACAAAAAAATTAAATTTTTTATGAAAGGAAGATTTTTAATGACAACCATCACAAAAAAGCAGTTCGGCAAGCTTTCCGACGGCAGGGAGGCTCATCTGTTTGAAATGAAGAATTCATCCGGCGCTTTTGTCGAGATAACCGACTTCGGCGGTGCCATCCGCTCCATCAACGTTCCCGATAAATCCGGCGCTCTTAAAGACGTTGCTCTGGGATACGACTGCGCCGCAGACTACGAAGCACAGGACAAGTACATCGGCGCTCTTATCGGCAGACACGGCAACAGGATTGAGGACGCTAAGTTCCGCCTTGGCAGAAACGTCTACCGCCTTGCCAAGAATGACGGCAGAAACAACCTTCACGGCGGACCGATGGGGTTTGACAAGCGGCTTTGGAATGCTGAAATCGACGGCGAAGCGCTTGTTTTAACCTACCGCTCCGCAGACGGCGAGGAGGGCTTCCCCGGAAACCTTGACGTTACCGTTCGCTACACCTTCTCAGAGAACAATGCGCTCGGCATAGATTACTCTGCCGTATGTGATGCAGATACAGTCTGCAATCTCACCAACCACTGCTATTTCAATCTGGACGGTCAAGGCTCTGGAACCATTCTTAACCACTCCTTAAAGATTAACGCTACACATTTCACCGTCGGCAACTCCGAGTGCCTGCCGGTGGGATATGTTGCCAAGGTTGAGGGCACTCCGCTTGATTTCACCGACTTCCACGTTATCGGCGAGAGAATAAACGACAAATACGAGCAGCTCATCTTCGCCGGAGGATACGACCACAACTTCTGCCCGGACGGCGAAGGCTTCCGCCGGGTTGCAGTCCTTAAAGCGGCTCAGTCCGGCATAGCCATGGAGGTTTATTCTGACCTTCCCGGTATGCAGTTCTACAGCGGAAACTTCCTCAACGCCATCCCTCCCTATGGCAAGGGCGGCAAGCCTATTGAGAAGCGCACCGGTCTTTGCCTAGAAACCCAGTTCTACCCCAATGCCATGAAGATTCCGAGCTTTGAAAAGCCGATACTAAGGGCTGGCGAAAGATACCATCACACAACCGTTTACGCCTTCTTCTGCGAGAAATAAAGCGGTGCACAAGGTTTTAGCCAAGGGTATTCTTTCGGCACAGAACGGAATGAACATCTACCGCGGCTGCACCCACGGCTGCATCTACTGCGATTCAAGAAGCGAATGCTACAATATGCAGCACGATTTTGAGGATATAGAGGTCAAAAGTAACGCGCCTGAGCTGTTAGCTGACGCATTAAAGCGCAGGCGCCGCCGCTGCATGATAGGCACGGGCGGCATGTGCGACCCATATATGCACTGCGAAGCCGAGCTTATGCTGATGCGAAAGTGCCTTGAAATAATAAAGCGGGAGGGGTTCGGAGTCGCCGTTCAGACCAAATCCGACCGGATTCTGCGGGATATCGACCTTTACGACGATATCAACCGCTCCGCCAAGGCGGTGATTCAGATGACCCTTACCACCTATGACGAGGATTTGTGCCGTATCATCGAGCCGAACGTCTGCACAACGCGCCGCAGATTTGAGACTCTTCTTGAATTCAAAAAGCGCGGGATTCCAACAGTTGTGTGGCTCTCCCCCATCCTGCCGTTTATCAACGACACCGAGGAAAATCTGCGCGGAATACTTGATTACTGCTTTCGCGCCGGGGTAAAGGGAATCATACTTTTCGGCTTCGGGCTGACTCTGCGGCAGGGCAACCGCGAATATTTTTATACTGCTTTAGATAAAGATTTCCCCGGAATGAGCAGAAGATACATCGGGACCTTTGGCAATTCCTACGAGTGCGCAAGCCCGAACAATCAGCGGCTTTCAAAAATTTTTCACGAGGAATGCCATAAGCGCGGAGTCATGCACAATATAGATGAAATATTCGCCTATCTTCATCACCTGCCGGAAGGCTTCGAGCAGCTTTCGCTGTTTTGACTTGTTTTTGCTTTCTATACTTATATAAGACGTATTTTATTTGCGTTTCGATACAAATTTCTGCGAAAAAATTTATTTTTCTGCGATTTGTACGAAATTATTATCGGTTTTTTGTGATTTATAACATAAGTACCGTTCCCGAAAAATCATGGGAGCGGTACTTTTTATGACTTTATTCCACAGTAACCTGCGCATCCGACTGCGAAAGTATCTTACCATCCTTATCGGTAACGGTCAGGATATATTTTCCCGCCTGAGCGGGCGCTTTAATCGACATATCCCCGCAGAAAGCCTTTGACTGCGCAGGGTCGCTCTCGTCAAAGGCGGAAAGCCCTGACGGTGCAAGCCATATAACCAAATCCTTATCCGCAGGAGCGGCAGCGTACGCTATATCCTCGCCCGGCTTGACGGTTATGTTGTCCGAAAGAAGCCTGTTTGCTTCCAGAACCTCGGTAATAAAGCTTATCTTCTCTTCCGAACCGTCAGCCAATACGGCTGTTACAGTCCACTCACCCGCCTCGGAGATCTCAAAACCGGAAGTAATATAATCTCCGCTAAGCATTGCCTCAGCGCCTTCCTTGACCTTGATTTCAAGCGGCGAAAGCTTACTTACGCTGTAGGTCCTGCCATCCGATACGTTTACTGCGGATTTTCTTTCGCCGGCGTAAACGGTAAACGTTCCCTCGCCGGATGATGAGCCGTCGGCATACTGAATATAAAGCTTGTATTCGCCCGGCTTTTCGGGGATGAGTATGGTCTTGGCGTTTCCTGCCGCCCTGGTCATATCCTCGCCCTCGGCGAAGACATCCGTTCCGGTGGGAGCCAGCCATACCGTATCATCAGGCGAAAGAAGCCCTCTTCTTGGGAGCTGCTCGCCGCACTCGATGGAAACGTTTGAAGCAAGCTCGTAGTAATCGTCCGGCATGACGTCCTTTGATACCATGTGAGTATAGCCATCCTCCAAGCCGGAGTAAAGAACGACCTTGTAGCCTTCGAGCGGCCAGATGTAGTCCTCGTTGACATACTGTTCAAGAGTGCAGTTGGGGGCGGTGGTTTCCGAACGGTTGGTGTTCGAGAAGCCGTTGGTAACGGTGCAGTCGTGCTTGCGCATCCAGTCGTTAAGCTCGTAGACGTTTCTTATAGTGTTGGTTACAACGTTGTGGTCAAACAGGATGTATGCGCTGCCCTCATCGGGGTGGAAGCCGTTAACCATCCTTGAACCGTTGGCGGCAGTTGGCTTGCGGAAGCAGTTGATATAGTTGTAGCAGAAGTCGCTCGAATCCGACCAATCCTCGTTGCCCTGCTGCCCCAAGGTGTATATTCCGCCGGCATCCTGCAAAACAGAGCATATTTCCTCAACGCGGTTGTAATTTACATGGTTAAACCGCGAGGTCTTTGTGGGCTGACCGGGCAGCTGAGAGGACTCGGTACCGTCGAAATTGCACCATCCCCAGCCGATTGACATTCCGCTGTAGGAGCATTTGTAAACAAAGTTATGCTCGCAGACAAGGTTGTAGGTAAAGAAGGTGGTTATAGGCGAGTTGCCGGGGAAGAAATAGCAATTTTCAAGCAGATAGTTGTTCTTTATGGTGATGTTTTTCGGGATTCCCTCGGTACCAGCCGGGAACTTCTCTTTGTCGGGTCCTGCGCTGGTTTCGCTTACCCTCTGCTTTTCGGTGTCGTTTTCGTAGATGTGCTGCAAGTGACCTATGGTAATTCCTCCGCCGCCGGTGTAGGCAATGAAGTTGCCTATGATATCGCAGTCATAAACGTCGTTTTCAAGATGTATTCCTAAATATCCGGTGGACTCAAAGCCGCCGTTGATGAAATCCACATCATGAGCGGTGGAAACGTGAACCGCCGCCGGTGCAACATCAAACGAACGGTAAAGGTCGTTATGCCAGAAAAGGTCGGAATACTTTGTGTGGATGGTGCAGCCCTGAGTGGTGGCGTTGCCGTAGGAGCCATCCAGCTCATACAAATTCCAGTCGGAATATGCAAAGGTCAAGCCGTCAAACACGATATTCTCGGCATACTTCTTCTTAGGCTGGGAGCCGCTTACCTCGATAAGCTTTTCAAGCTCTGGAATAATAACCTCTGCCGTTGACATATCCTCTCCCTCACGCGGGATATAGTAGATAGTGGAGCCGGCTTGGTCGAAATAGAACTGCCCCTCTGAATCCAGCCACTCGAAAACGTTTATAATATCGTTCTGATTTGTGGGGCTGTAGCCGGTGTTCCAGCCTAAATTCTGGGCAACTGCGGCGTATGGCATCTGAAAGTTGACTCTGACATCGCCCTTGTCGGTTTCCTCCAGCGAATCTGCGCAGACGGTGGCTTTTACCCATGTAGAGCCTGATTCAAGCTCGATATTGCGCGGGTTGCGGGTGTCGGCAGGGAGATTTGCCGACTTAGGGATTATTGTTGCCGACTTAATTCCGTCTTCGGATATCCAAGCCCAATCCGCCATTCCTTTGGTGACGGCATAGAACCCCGCCGCTGCAATCGGCTTAGCCGAACGGCGGGTCATGGATGCACGCTTGCCGTTCACATATATGGCCCGAAGCTTGCAGCCGCGCTCCAAGTGCGCTTTATATGCAACAAGTCCGTCGCGCAGCCAATCCACCTCGGAAGCCGGTTCCCATTCGCCGTCAAACAGCTTTCCGCCGCTGATTATCGGGTGAGCGCCCTTTGCCGCACGGTATATCACCTTTGCGCTTTTGTTTCCCGAATCGTTTTCATCAAATGTAACGGTATCGGAAAGCTGATAAAAGCCGTCGGCAAATTCAACGACAATATCCCCGCCGGATTTCTTCATATCTCGAACGGCTATACGCGCTTTGTCCATCGAGGCAAATGGGGCGCTCTGCGAGCCGTCCCCTGTTTCGTCGTTTCCGGTGGGCGAGACGTAGATAATTCGCTCGGCAGGTGTGCCGTCGGGCGCGCTATCCTTGCATCCTGCAAAGCTCAGCAGGCAGGCGGCAGCCATTATCGCCGCCAAAAATACAGAAATAAATCTTTTCATAGCTGTCTCCAAATAAATCATTACGCATTTTGCGCTTTGTAGTTATATTATTGTAGCATAAACCGTTATCATTCACAAGCGGATATTATTATATATCAGTGATTTGTGAGAATCAATCATAAATTGATAATCACAATTTGCGTTTTTTACTGCTGATACCAAACGCTTTGCTTACTATCCTCTCCCACCACTAAAAAAAGCCAGCATAGGCTGACTTTTTTTAGTGGTGGGAGAGGATGGATTCGGACCATCGAAGCTGAAAAGCAACAGATTTACAGTCTGCCCCCTTTGGCCACTCGGGAACTCTCCCATATTTGATTGTGTTGGTTGGAGCTGGTGGACGGACTCGAACCCCCGACCTGCTGATTACAAATCAGCTGCTCTACCAACTGAGCTACACCAGCAAGCGCTGCACCGGCAACAGGATTTATTGTAGCATACCTTAGGTGAAATGTCAATACCTTTTTTCAAAAAATTTTTTCTGCCGTTTTCGCTTGATATACGTCTTTGCCCGCAGCAAGTACCCTCGCTGCGGGCAATTATCCTCTCAGCAAATATCCTCGACCTTGACCCTTTCCCTCTCCTTCACATAATAAGCTGCCTGAGCCTTCCAAAGCTCCTTATAAAGTCCATTTTCCTCAGAGAGATTATCATGCGTGCCTATTTGAACGATCCTGCCATTGTCAAACACCGCTATCCTGTCGCAGAAGCGGCAGCTTGAAAGCCTGTGCGAGATGTAAACTGCCGTCTTGTTGCCAACGATGCCGTTGAACTGCTCATATATTGCCGCCTCGGCAATAGGGTCAAGCGCGGCTGTAGGCTCGTCTAAGATTATGAACGGCGCATTTTTGTATAGTGCCCGCGCAAGCGCGATTTTCTGCGCCTCGCCGCCGGAAATCTCTATGCCGTTCTTATCAAAGTTTTTGTAAAGATACGTTTCCAGCCCCTCCGGAAGCTGCGCAAGCTTATCCCCGAAGCCCACCTTTTCAAGGCAGCTCCGGCAGTTATCCTCGTCAATATCCAGCCCCGCCGCGACGTTTTCGGAGAGCTTGAAGCCGAACAGCCGGAAATCCTGAAATACCACCGTGAACACCCGCATATATTCATCGTAATCATACTTGGAGATATCCACGCCGTTTAAGAGGATTCTGCCCTCGGTTGGGTCGTAAAGCCGGCAGAGAAGCTTTATAAAGGTGGTTTTGCCCGAGCCGTTTTTGCCGACTACCGCCAGCCGTTCGCCTATATTAAAGGTAATGCTTAGGTGGCGCAGGGCGTAATCCTCCGAGCCGGGGTATTTAAAGCTTACGTCCTTGAATTCTATCTTGTAGTTGTAGTCGCCGCCCTCGCAGAAGGCGCGCTTTTCTATCGGAAGCGTTCCCTGATACATCTTTCTGGGGATGTCAAGATATCTTAGATAATCCTCAATAAACGGCGTGTTCGCCTTGATTTCGTTTATGTGGTAAAACAGCTGACTGATGCTCATCGAAAGCCGACTTATCGCGCTGACATATTTGACTATATCTCCCGCCCCGAATGCACCCGCGGCGGCTGACAGAGCGGCGGCGAGATATAGGGTGCAGTCCTTCAGAAAGCCTATCCCCGATTCGGGTACGCCAAGCCTGAACTGCTTTGAGGTTATTCTGGTGTAGATGTTAAATAAATCGTCTGTCATCTTCTCGACGACCCTGCGGTAGAAGCCCTTAAGGTTGTATATTCTTATGTCCTTGCCCATGTTGTAGGATTGCATTTCAGCGGATATGCGGTTGTCGTCCATCATATTTTCGGCAGCTTTGTTCCACAGCTTTGAAAGCTTTGCCATGCTCATCCTTGAATACAGCGTCTGCCCGACTGCTGCTGCAATGAAGACGATAAGACAGATTATCGGCACGGGCTTTAACCCGCTTGTAAGTATGCTTATAACCATTCCAAGGCTGAAAATAAGCGCTATAACGATATCTGCGGCGGCTGAAAACAGATTGAAAAAGCTGTATCTAAGATGCTGTATGCCGTGATTGTCTATCCATGCGGATTCGGTTATCTTCCTTCTCAATTGCCTTACCTCGGGTTCCTCAAGGTCGCTGTAATCAAGCGATAGGGTCTTGTCATTGAAGCAGGCGGCTTCCGCGTCATACCATGTCCGTTCGTATATATTGCAAAGGTGTTCGGAGATATTTTTGAATACATCTATCACAAGATTTCCCGCGAGGGTTATCAAAACAAGCATAAGCACCCTTTTGGGATTCCTGCCGCCGACAAGCTCGTTTACCACCTCGGCGGACATATATATCCCGAAATATGGCAAAATCGCTTCGACAATCCGGTTGAATATGGTCATATCGAAATACTTGGGGTAAAGCGAGCGCATAAATTTCAGCGCCCTGATGTTTGGGTTGTCCCTATTCATATCGCCGCCTCCTGTTCATTCATATTTTCGCTGTAATATCTGGACTGCAAGCTATACATATATGCATATTTGCCGCCCATAGCCATCAGCTCGTCATGGGTTCCGCACTCTGCTATTTCGCCGTCCTCGATATAAATTATTCTGTCGCAGAAGCGGGTCGAGGCAAGGCGGTGGGAGATGTATAGCGAGGTCGTGCCCTTGGTCAGCATATTGTACTTCATATAAAGCTCGTTTTCGGCTATCGGGTCGAGTGCCGCCGTAGGCTCGTCCAGAACAACGATTCCCACGTTCTTATAGAGTGCACGTGCGAGCATAAGCTTCTGCTTTTCGCCGCCCGAAAGGTCGATTGAATCGTCATATATGCCTTTCATAAGCCGGGAATCTATACCCTTTTCGAGAGATTCTATCTTCTCCCCAAGCCCCGCCAATTCAAGGCAGTGCTTAGCCTTATCGCGGTTGACCTCCTCGTCGATATCGGTCGCGGCGACGAACTGCGCTATCGTCAGCGGGATTATGTTTATATCCTGAAATACCGCCGAGATAAGCGAGTAGTACTCATCAACATTGAATTTCTTTATATCCGTTCCGCCAAGAGTGATTTCACCCTCAGACGGATAGTAAAGCCCGCACAGAAGCTTTACAAGGGTGGTCTTGCCCGCGCCGTTTCTGCCCACGATTGCCAGCTTTTCGC
>CALDFS010000271.1 GCA_937942105.1 uncultured Ruminococcus sp.
CAATAGCTGGAAGGGTGAAATGACTTTTGTGGGGACCCGGCCGGAGGTACCGAAATTTGTTAAGGAATATACGGATGAGATGTACGCCACACTGCTGCTGCCGGCAGGAGTGACCTCCATGGCCAGTATCTGCTATAAAGACGAGGAACGGATGCTGCAGGGGGTCTGTGGAGAGGAGGCCGACCGGGTTTATGTGGAGAAGATACTGCCGGAGAAGATGAAGTGGAATTTTATAGAGCTAAAGAAAACGTCTATCCTAAGAGACGTACAGGTGCTTTTTAAAACAGTAGCGGCGGTAATTTAAGAGGCTCTCTGCGCGATGGACGGAAAGGACTTATATTTAGATGAAAATCTTATTGATAAATCATTATGCTGGCAGTCCGGAAATGGGAATGGAATTCCGGCCTTATTATATGGCCCAGGAATGGATCCGGCAAGGCCATGAGGTTGATATCATTGCAGCCGATTATTCCCATCTGCGTAGAAAAAATCCCAAAGTACAGAGGGACTGGCAGATAGAAGAAATAGATGGGATCCGTTATCACTGGCTTCGGACCGGAGACTATGACGGAAATGGAGTGCGGCGTGCGCTGACGATGTTCCGTTTTGTCGGAAAAATATGGCTGAAGGCAAAAGTGATTGCGAGGGAATGGAAACCGGATGTGGTCATCACCTCCTCTACCTATCCATTGGATACCTATGCTGGACAAAGGATACGGAAATATTGCTTAAAGGATATTAAGCTTATACATGAGGTTCATGATATGTGGCCAGCCACTTTATATGAAGTGGGGGGAATGTCCAAGAGACATCCTTTTGTAGTTTTAATGCAGTTTGCAGAGAACTCAGCATATCAGCATTCAGACCGGGTTGTGTCATTATTACCACATGCAAAATCTTATATGATAGCTCACGGGATGGATGCAGAGAAATATGTATGTATTCCTAACGGTGTGGTAGTAAGTGAATGGGAAAATCCAGCTCCATTGCCAGAAATACACAAAAATTTTTTTGAGGAGCATAAAGGTCAGTTTATTGTTGGATATTTTGGCGGACATGCCCTTTCAAATGCACTGGATATACTTTTAGATGTGGCAAAGAGAATAAATGATTCCCAAATATCCTTTTTACTGGTTGGAGATGGAGTAGAAAAGAAAAACCTACTTAAACGAAAAGAGGAAGAAAAATTAGATCAAGTTCATTTCCTTCCGGCAGTATCCAAAGCCAGTATACCAGAATTGCTAAAAAGTATTGACTGTATATATATAGGAGGAGCCAACTCTCCATTATACCAATTTGGCTTATGCCCTAATAAATTATTTGACTCTATGATGGCTGGTAAACCTATCATTTTTGCATTTACAGCACCAGAAACTGCTGTTGAACAATATAATTGTGGATTAAGAATAAATTCTGGAGATACGGAGGGAATTGTTCATTCTATAAAAGATATAAAAGAATTAAGCTTAGAACAGCGAAGTGTACTAGGAGCAAACGGAAAAAAAGCTGTTCTTGAACATTTTACTTACAAAAAACTTGCCAAAAACTTTGAGGCATTATTTTAAAGAAAATGAGGGTGTATGATAATGAAAAGCAAACTTCTTCATAAAATTGAAAACAGAGAAATTATAGTTGGTGTTATTGGTTTAGGTTACGTCGGTCTTCCCCTGGCAGTAGAAAAGGCAAAAGCCGGTTTTAAAACTATCGGTTTCGATGTCCAAAAGGAAAAAGTGGATTTAGTAAATACTGGTCATAATTATATTGGAGATGTCGTTGATAGTGATTTAAAGAAACTGGTAGATGCAGGAACCCTTTCTGCTACTACGGATTTTTCTTTTGTAAAAGATGTAGATTTCATTGCGATCTGCGTTCCTACCCCACTAGATGCCCACCAGCAGCCAGATATCAGCTTTGTAAGAGCTTCTACCACAGAGGTTGCCAAATATCTTACAAGAGAAACTATGGTCGTTTTGGAGTCTACCACATATCCAGGAACAACCGAAGAACTGATTAAACCAATTCTGGAGGAAGGCTCCGGCTCAATCCGGCATGAGGTCAAGTCGGTTGTTAAGAACCCGGACGGCAGCTTTGCAGTGGAGATAGAAAGAGACGTTCCCGAGGTGGGCACGGATGATATGGCGGAGTGGCATATTATTGTGGAGCCTGAGTGCGGAAAGATAAATCCGCTGACATGCGTGGATATCACCTTCAGTGAATAAGTCTGCCGCAGGGCAAATATCAATGCCCGCAGGATAATATAGCTTAGAACCAAAAAAGTAAGAGACTGCAATAGTCTCTTACTTTTTTGTTGCATATTATTACTCCCGCGACCTATCCTTCATCGCTCTTTCAATATCCCTTTGCGACTGGCGTTTTGCCATGTCATCGTGCTTATCATAGAGCTTCTTGCCCTTGCAAAGCCCAAGCTCCATCTTTACCCGCGAGCCCTTGAAGTACAGCTTCAGCGGCACAAGCGTCAAGCCCTCCTGCCGAACCTTGTCAAAAAGCCTACGGATTTCGGACTTGTGAATCAGCAGTCGGCGAACCCGCCTTGGGTCGCGGTTGAAGATATTGCCCTTTTCGTATGGGCTTATGTGCATGCCGTTTACGAATATTTCGCCGTCCTTTATCTCGCACCAGCTGTCTTTAAGATTCACCCCGCCGCAGCGAATCGATTTTACCTCGGTGCCGATAAGCTCGATTCCGGCCTCGAGCGCTTCCAAAACAAAATACTCATGCCGCGCCTGACGGTTTTCGGCTATGGTTTTATTCAATGATTTTTCAGGCATGACAAAGCCCCTCCAATCATAATAATCTTTTCTGTCATGTATGATTATATACGATTGCGAGGGGCTTGTCAATGGTATTAAGCTACGAATATGGAGGGAAGCAGGCTCAATTTGTCATTTGCCGCTGAGTCTGCTTTACCGTCATTTTAATTTGCGGCGGGATTCATCCTGAATGATTTCGGGCGGCTGAATTGCGCTTAATCTTTGCGCGCAAATGCGCGAGCTTTCAACAAGCTCCCCGAATCCGTAAACAAGGCAGGAAATAATCCATGTTGAAGCAATGCCGCAGACCAGTGAAATAATCCCCATTGGAAAGCTGACTTCCGTAAGAACAACTACAAACAGCCCAAACGAGCCAAACATGCCCAAAACAATAAGCAATTTAGCGGCAAACCTTATCTTTGCTGCTATGTTTTCAAACATCTGAAAAGCCCTCCTGCATGGTGGAATATCAATAATGAATACATTATGATATCACATTATATCATATTATTGAATCATCTGTCAATATATAATTATAATATATTTTGAATACGGAGTGATATATATTATGAATATTAAGGATGAGCCATTAAAAATAAAGCGCAGAGGGGAGGATGGTTATCGTCTTATAAGCGTTCGTCTGAAGGAAAGCGTGCTTGAAAAAATAGACGATATCGCTTCACAAACGAACTATTCCCGCAATGAGCTTATTAACGTCATATTGGAGTATGGCGCTAAGAACATCATTATTGAATAGCAAATAAAAACTGCCGCCCGGCTTCCGCTTTTGGAAGCCGGATTTTTTTCATTTCAGACGAATATTAGTATTAGTCATACCGGCGAAGCTGTCCGCATAGTATTGAATAGAGGAAAGGAAGTGATGAGGTGCTGAAAATTCAAGGGAATGAGGTACGTGACGTAGATGATTATCCGCTGAAAAGAGTTTTCGGAGAAGCCTACAACTGGACAACCGAGTTTGAGCAATATATCCGCGGAAGAATTTCAAACGGCGGCAGCACAACAATACGCGATCTGCTGGAGAATTATTTAGGCTCACGCAGGGCAGGCGGATATCTCACAGGCTATTCAACGCACCTGCATAGTAACTATAATAAAATGTACACTATAACAATGAGCGGAGACCGGAATAGAGATAATTCTGAGGCAAGGAGCAAGGCTGGCTGCGGAAGCAGCATACCAAACTACAGATGGCATCATTGCGAAAGGATATGGGCAACCATGACCGGGGTTAAATGCAAAATTTGCCTTGTAGAAGAAGCTTACCACAGCGCCCATCATCACAAGGGCGGAGTGGACGAATATCATTATATTTTTTCTACCGGATATGGGAGGACATGAAAATGCAGGACTGGAATGAACTTATGAACGGCAAGGCGTTTATTACCGACCTTGGCACAGGCAAATCCACGGTGATAAACGGCGAAGAGGTGGATGTTGGGCAATATGCCGTATGGTCGCCGGTGACGAACAGCCCGGGACATCAGGTGATAGAGGTCAGCAGCGACCTTGAAGCGCTGATGCGAAAGTATTCGATTCCCGAAGAACGGGTCTGCCGCCTTGCGGCGAATGTGAATAATGGGGAGGGTTAAACTATGCAGCTTTCCTTAGACGAGCTTATAGCCTCTGTCGGCAAATCGATATCCGCAGCTCAGGGCGCAATAGAGGAGCATTCGCTGGAAAGGTTCTTTGACTATTTCGAGACATCACAGCCAAACGGACTTATGACAGCGTCCCTCAGGCCCAAAACCGTAAGTATGCTTCTGCCCAGTCAGGAGGATATTTCAAAATCAGCGCAGGTGGATATACCGCTTTCCGCGCTCGCACATCACCGGCAGGTCAGCCTTGACAAGGTAACGGTCAAGGTCAAAGCAAGGCTTGAAAGTGGGAACGACAGGCTTATGGCAGATATGGGCGCGCCTGTATCAAACGAATGCTCCGACCCGAACGCTTCACAGGAGGACGTCGGCGAAATAAATCTTACATTTAACGTCGGCGACAGCTCCGAGGGGGTAGCAAGGGTCGTGCAGAATATAACAAAAACGATTTAAGGGGGCTTTTAAATGGCTGATGAAGTAACCAAGAGCTTTGAAACTTTGCCGATAGACCAGCTTATCTGCGCACCTATTCTGGCGGTTGCGCAGGGACAGTCGGAGCTTTGCAGGGTATACCTTGACTATCTGTTCGAGCTTGCTTTTGAGAAGGATGATCAAGGAAATCCGACAGATACCGCAAGAGTAATCAAGTTCAATCTTAACCGCACGGTTCTTTCGCCCGAGGCGGACACTAAGGTCCAGCAGGTAGTTGTAGAAGCACCGCTGTTGTCCTTGGTCCCGGTACCGGCGTTCACTATGGATGAAACGACCGTAAGATTCACAATGGAGGTCAAGGAGGTCAATACCTCCAAGAACACTTCCGGCACAGAAACCACTGCCTCGGCAGGCTTCTCGAAGTGGGGCTTTAAGGCTAACGTTTCCGGAAAGGTAACAACCTCCTCCGAAAACATTCGCACATCCGACCACTCCGCCAAATACGAGATCTATGCAAGAGCGGTTCAGCAGCAGCCTGCCGAGGGCATGGCAAAGCTCACGCAGATATTTGCCTCTGTAATCGAGCCAATCGAAGCAAGCGGAGGCAGCGGAAGCTAAAAATTCATTCCGCAGACAGCTTGAGAGCTTATAATCCAATTCTCCTTTTAATTAAAACAGAGCCGACCGAAGCAACGAAAAAAAGCTTCGGTCGGCTCTGCTTATGCCTGAATTATTGGCACGCGATGTAAACGTCCATGCTGTCCCCATCAGTCTCGAAGCAGGGAATAACGTCCTTCCACTTCTGTTCAAGACCGTTTAAGCGCATGAATTCCCCCAGCGTTTTATAGGCGTTGGGAATTATAACAAACGGGTTGTCAAACGGCGCCTCAATGTGTATGGCGGCGTACTTCTGGGCTTTTTGCTCGAAGACTTCCAAATCGGGCGGAGTCAAGCCCTCGGGCAGCACCCATGCCGCCACGTAGCCGTGCATGTTGTAAACGTTTATCTGCTCCTGTGAAAGATAGGGGAAATCCCAGCCGATAACGCGTGGATTCACGATTCCGTTCTTTCTGGCGTAGCTGAAAACACGGTCGATAGCGTCGCCCTCAGGGTCAGTGCTTATAACGGCATGCTTGACATACCGGAACGCCGGGACGATTTCTACGCGCAGGTTGGAATAAGCCTCATCGCAGGCGCCCAGCTCTTCGCGGAAGAGATTGTCTAAAGAGCAGCTGAACAGCTGGCACAGCTCGATTGCCTTGTCGATGTCCGGCTGAGCGGAATCAAGCTCCCACTTTGAAACCGTCTGGCGGCTTACGTTCAGCTTCTCAGCCAAAGCCTCCTGGGTCATGTTGCCGCTGAGGCGGCGCAGATACTGCAGATTTTTGCCAAAGCTCATATCAATACATCCTTTCAAATAGATTGTGATATAAGTATAATATACATCTTAAGAAGCTTCAACCAATCTGTAAGGGCGATTTTTTGGGGATGCGCTACCCGGGGTTGCGGATAAAACCGGGCTGCTATTCATTTTTTCTGTAATCCTTCAGCTTACGGTTTAGCTTGTCAGCGGTTTTTATGTCCTTGAAATAGGTGAAAAAGAAGGTAAATGCGTATATCACAGCAGATGTAAGAAGCATAAGCAAAACGCCGCCAAAGGTCAGTTCATACCATTCAAAAAAGTACCCGCATACCAGCACCACTGCATTTATATACACATAGTGCAGTGCGATTCTTATTTTTGCCTGCACAGCTGTAAGCTCTGCGTCAGAGTTCATGGCGATATCCGTACCTATCGCGCACAGGAATCCTAAAAGCGGTATCTCCCAAAGGGTGATATATCTGATATCAGCCGTCATGATCGGCATATCCATTGATATCAGGGTGACCAGATACCAGACTCCGCAGGCAATGAGCGTTCCGAAGCTGATGAATGTTGTAAGCTCGACTATTTTTATAATGTGTTTTTTCATGCCGCTGCCCTCCTATATGCCAAGGTGCTTTTTAAGATTCTGAACGTACTGCCGCGATATTACAGCCTTTTCACCGTTTAAAAGGATGGCTTCAAACCGCCCTCCGATGGCAGGCGCGAACCGCTCCACCTTGGAAATATTGAGTATCATGGATTTGGATATTCTTATAAAATCAGTGCCGGCAAAGCGCTCCTCAAGCTCGTAAAGCTTGTATTTCAGCTCGGAGACGTCATGCTCGCAGTAGGCGAATACCTTGTTGTCAACCGATTCAAAGTAGTATATGTCGCCGGGGCTGAGCATTCGTATCTGCCCCTTGGGGCTGAACCCCGCCAGCTTTGCGCCGTCCGATTTCAGCGCCTGAATAAGCGCCATAATGCGGTCGTCTATTCTGTCTGAGCGGATGATTATTTCCTCCTCGCCGCCGGGCGGAGGACTTTCAATGGTTATTTTCATATTAATACCTATACGTTATACGCTCTTTCTTGTTTTTATGGATTTTCACGGAACCATATGCTGGTAAATAACTCGCCGAATGGCGAATATAACTGCCCGGCAGGGCAATATAACTTAATAGTGATATTGGCTTCGCCGGTTATATTGCTTCACAGTTATATTTGCTTCGCAAGTTATTAGTCCACATCTTACCGTGAAGATTTGTTTTTCATTATGTTGATGAGCACGTACACCCCTATGAGCACTGCCACCGAAGTCGCAAGCCATATATACATGCCGCTCAGAGTTACCTCATTGCCGAAGAAGTAAAGCTTGCAGTCCAGGCCTTCCATTATCCCGCTGATGACGTCTTCGGGGACGCCGAGCGCGCTCATCTCGTCCAGCACGCCGCGCAGGGCATGATTTCTTACAAGCGATGTTCCGTAGGTTCCGGGCAAAAAGCTTAAAACCTTTTGCAAGCCATCCCCGAAGTTTGATATGGGCATATACGCTCCGCAGATAAAGCCGTAGCCCGCGCTTACTATCGTGCCAACGGCGCTCATCTGCCCCTCGGTTTTTATGAAGATGTTGGCTATCGAGGAAAGAGCAGTTCCGAAAAGCACCAAAAGCAGGATATCCAAAAGAAGATACAGGATGTCGGCTATGCTCATATACCATCCCACCGACTTAACATATATAAGGCAGGCAGCCAGAGCTATAAGCAGAACCATCACAGTGGAAATTGCGGTTGCGGCGTAGTAGCTGATTGATAGGGTAGAGCTTTTAACTGGTGCACAGCCGAAATCGCTGCGCGCACCTGTCACCTTATCCTGCACGCTCAGCATATTCGAGCAGAAGGCAACCGTAATGCAGGCAACAGCAATCAGCGAGGAAAGAAGCTGCCCCGCAACGGTGGCGTCGATCACCCCATCCGGCAGGGTAAAGCCCTGCGGCATCGAGCTTACAAAGCTGTCCCTGAAAACCTTGCTCAAAAAGGTTGCATAAAGAACAAGCAGGATAATCGGGGTTATCATTGAGGAAAATACCATGCCCTTGTCCGAAAAGAACATCTTTATATTTCTTATTATAAGCGCTTTTGATTTCATAATCAAGCCTTCCTTTCAAGTTTTATTGCTGAGCCTTATGACCGGTCACGGCTAAGAAAACATCGTCCATCCTGCCCTTGACTATCTCATAGTCACAAAAGACCTCGGGGTGGGAGACTATCAGCCGGGTTGCGGCGGATGTGTCCTCAACCGCTATTCTGATGTTATCGCCGTCCCGCTCAAAGGGGACGTTAAGCGTTT
>CALDFS010000272.1 GCA_937942105.1 uncultured Ruminococcus sp.
ACTACGAATTCACCGACGGCGTATACGGCTTATTAGGCCCCAACGGCGCAGGCAAGTCCACAATGATGAATATAATCACCCAAAACATCCCCTGCGATTCGGACAGCGAAATCCTATGGAACGGCAAGGTTTCACAAAGTTTTATGTTTTTAGCAAAGTGGATACCACTTGTCCAGCTTGCCAAGATGTACAAATCAAGATTAGTATGTTCAAAATAGTAATATTTTCATATTGGTGCACCTATGATAATAGATATTATTTGTTTACATAAAATAAACAATTTGGAGGAATTCATATGAAACTAAAAAAGGCACTGACCATTCTAATCACCACTGTATTGGCAATAACTATTCTGACGGTTAGTGTATGCGCATGGAGCTTTGTTGTCGGCGGCAGAGTCGTAGATACGACTTTATCTGTTACCGGCGTAACAGCTACAGCAACGGTAGAAGCACCAAGTGATGTAAGTTTGAGCAATATCAACATTGAGGTGTCAGGATATTACGAGAAAGCTGATGGCAGTGTAGATATTGCATTTGCTCAGGCCAAAGGGTCAGGAAGATACCTAGAATGCCGATTAATTATGCCCACTGATGGTATTAAATGGACAGATAAAATCGTAGCATACTATGCTGCCACTTATAATAATGACAGCAGCTCAACCTCAATTACCAAGCTTGTTTATTAATGGCGGACTTATGTATTTTATATAAGTGCCGTAAGTGTGCAAGTAATCATTACAGTATTGTGTTCTTCTATATTCCTGTGGAGATTCTCCACAGGAATAATTGCCATATTCTTAAATACGATAATATATTAGGCAATACAAGCTATAGCGAAACATATGATGATTATTCTGAAGTTTCTCGATTCTAGATATGGTATTATATTGGTAAGATCAGAAAGAAATAATTAGCAACCGATATGTCTCGCCAATATTGCTTGCATTATTGGAAAATATGTTGACTTTTTTATTTTGGAAGTATATTCTTATTACATAGAGTATTGGTATTCATTAAGGAGATACATTTATGAAAAAACTATTTGTTATCATTTTAGCTTCACTGCTTTTTATGTGTTCCTGCGATCAACAGAAAACAGAGTACGCAAAAGGCTATGAAACATCATACCATAGTCCTCATGGGACGAGCCTTAGTCATGGCGGAATCTTTTATAATGACGAAAACGAGGACTCAAACGGATATTCCGCAAAGCGATTGTGGTTTTACGACTTTGATTCAATGCAGTCAGTGATACTCTGCGCCCGCCCGAATTGCCTTCACAACGACCCGGATACCTGCACTGCCTTTGGGATAAACTGTTGGGATGCCTATCCTACTATAGTCAACAATAAGCTCTATTATTTCAGCCGCGATTATGCATGGGATGATGACGGCAAGCTGCTTATCAACACATATGTTTGGAAAGCATCGACCGACGGAAGCTCAAGGGCAAAAATCGATACTATTGAAGATCTGATAATTTACGATTTGGCGGTGAAAGGCTCGGTCGTTTATTTTACCACAGTTCAGAAGAATTATGAAGACTACACCGGAGTGGACACCGGTTTTGCGAAAAGCTATATATGCAGCTATGATTATGAAAACGAGAAGTTTACGAACTATGGTCTGTTAGCCGAAGGCTATCATATGTGCCCGTTTATAATGGGCGAATATAACGGCGGCTTGTATATTTATGGAAGCTATGCTGATAATTATGATGACGATTATCAAGAATGGAATTATTTTTATCTCCGATTCGATCTTGAAACAGGCGAGATATCTGAATGGGACATGCCGATTTCTTCGCTTAATGAATATGGAAGCTTAAAAGGGATGTTTGTGGGCGGAGGCTACTATGGATATATGGACGGCGACAACGCAGTGATATTCGACAGTGCCGGCGAGAGTATGGTTATTGAAAACTTTGAATTGTCGAACTATGCACCGATAAACGGATATCATTTCGATGTTTATAATGGCACTGCCATAAATCTATCAAATGGCGAGACATTAAAGATGAATAAAAAGAATTTCCCGGAACACAGCTCTATTATCTGCTATCACGATGGCTATATTATAAGGAACGACGCCAATAAAAGCGAATTTATCAAAATTTCCGATGAAGAAATTTTTAAGGAGTGAACATATAAAATGAGCACCCTATCCTTAAACGGCGTAAACAAACACTATGGCACCAAGCACGCCCTAATCGACTTCGACTACGAATTCACCGACGGCGTATACGGCTTATTAGGCCCCAACGGTGCAGGCAAATCCACAATGATGAACATCATCACCCAAAACATTCCCTGCGACTCGGACAGCGAAATCCTTTGGAACGGCAAGGATATAAACAAGCTCCAAGAAAACTACAGAAAAAAGATAGGCTTCATGCCCCAGCAGCAGGAGCTGTATCCGAGCTTCACGGCCTCCCGCTTCATAGGCTACATAGCCGCCCTAAAGGGCATCAAGCGCGAGAAAATCGACAGTGAGATTGATAGGGTCTTAGAGCTTGTAGAACTCTCCGACCAAGCCGACCAAAAGTTAGGCGGATTCTCGGGTGGAATGAAACAGCGTGTGCTTATCGCCCAAGCTTTGCTCGGAAACCCTAAGCTTCTTGTCTTAGACGAGCCGACAGCGGGCTTAGACCCCAAGCAAAGGGTAATAACCCGCAACCTCATCTCAGGTCTTTCAAAGGATAAAATAGTAATAATATCGACACATATAGTTTCGGATATAGAAACCATCGCCGACAGAATCCTGCTCATAAAAGAAGGTCTTTTGATAGACGAAGGCACAGTCCCCGAGCTTTGCGCAAAGGTGGAAGGCGAGCATAAAAATCTCGAAAGCCTGTATATGCAGTACTATGGTGATGAGTGATGATTTATCGAAACGAACTGTATAAGCTCACGCATACAAAAGTATTTCTCTTGATTCTGCTGAGCGCATTCTTACTCAATATATACGTCTCCTGCTCCCAGAACTTCGGGCTTTACTGCTCCGCAAGGGAGTATAAGGAGTACTATGCCATAGCAAAGGGTAAAACCTATCAGGAAGCATATGACTATTCCATAGCCCGCCGTGATAATATGTTTGCGGGATGGGAGGGCGGCAAGTGGGAAGTTCGCGCAATGATGAACGCCCAGATAGAACAGCTAAAGGCAGTCGGAACATATCGCCAATATCTGAAAGCCATAGACGACACCGCCGCTACTATGACGGCAGTATCGATATTCGCCGACCCCAATAGCTTTGCCTACAGAAACATAATAAGAACCCCCTCAGCCTATGATAATGTGAGAAATGTTTACCCTGTGTTTGCCCCATCAAACGGCGTGCTTTTAGCGGCGCAGAATGTCCCGTCGGATATCCTGCTTCTTTTTGTTATTTTCACTTCGGTAATGGTAATTTTCTATAGGGATAGAGAAAACGGCATAGTGGGACTTATTAAGCCCCTGCGCTACGGCAGAACCCGCCTTTCTCTTGCAAAGACGGCTGTTGTTTTCTCTGTATGCCTTGTCTGCGGAGCTGTGTTCTTTCTGATGAATCTATGGATAGGAAGCATTCGCTACGGCTTGGGCGATTTATCCCGCCCGGTGCAGTCTCTTGCGGGATATCTTGGCTGCAACCTCCCCATATCCGTCCGGGAGCTTCTTCTACTTATATTTGTATACAAACTCTTAGCGATTTTCGTATGCGCCATGATAGCTCAATGCCTTTTCATCAGACTGAAAAACATAACAGCATACCTTACGCTTCTTTTGGCGGGAGGAATAGAGACCGCACTATATCTTCTAATCAGTGAAACATCATACCTTTCACCGATAAAGCAGATAAACCTTGCGGCGTTCGTCAATTCATCCCACCTGTTCAGAACATATTCAAACATCAACCTTTTCGGATACCCCATTAACCTTATCGGCACAACAAGCGTATTCATAGCTCTGCTGATAGCCGTTCTTGTTCTTCTGACAGTCCGTCTGTATGAAAACATCTCCATATCCGAAATAAAAAAGACCCGCCGCAAACTCATAAAGACCAAGCCGCCAAAGAAAGCGTTTTCATACACCCTTTACAAGGATTTGGTCATGCACAAGGGTCTGCTGATACTTATTGCGGCACTTGCATTTCAGATATATTCGGCGTTCAACTACGTCCGCCCATATCAGGCTGATGACAGTATTTACAACGCCTATGCGTCCCAAGCCTACAGCCTCAACTCTGCGCAGGAGGTCTACGATTACATGAAGACCACCGCAGAAGAGATTAACGCTGAGATGAAAAGTGGCATGAACAGCGGCTATTCCTCAAACGATATCTGGGCAAAGAGGAGTGCATTTGAAAGGCTTGTAAGGCAGTACAACAACGCGATGAAAGTTTCAGGCGGCAGAAATCTCCCGAAATATATGTATTACACCACCGGCTGGGACAATCTTTTCGGAGTAAAAGGCTTTAAGACGGATTACAAGCTTGGGCTTATAGCAATCCTGGGAATCTGCTTCGCCATCTCCCCGCTGATAGCCTACGACAACCGGGCAAGAATAGGCTTCCTGCTCTACGCAACCAAGTCGGGCAGAAGGACATATTTTGTCCACAACGCCGTCATGGCGGCGATATTTGCTACCGTTGTTTCGCTTGCGGTATATATCCCGCATTACGTTCAGATGCTGATGACATACGGCACTCAGGGTATCCTCGACCCGATTTCCGGAATAATAAGCTATTCCAAGCTCGGCGGGCTGCCTGTGCTTTACTATCTGATACTTTTGACAGTCTGGCG
>CALDFS010000273.1 GCA_937942105.1 uncultured Ruminococcus sp.
AGCCAAATACTTTTCCTGAAGTTCAGGAAAGACTTTTGTTTCCAATACGGTTATTTTACATTCATGCTGCATATCATTTACCTCCTAAAGACCTTATCTGTACTTCCGCGGAAACGTTTCTTTTCCGAGCAGCCACGGGTATCTGTCTGTCAATTTCAAATCATAATCCTGCAATCCGTAGAATTGGCAGGACATATTTATGTTGTATACTCCAATATATCAGATGTCTGCAAATACTTTTGTAAACTCTTTCTCACTGTCCTTCATTTTATCTACAAACTCGTCATAGTCAGCGGCGTTTTCGGGGATTTTTAAGCCGTGCTTGGTTAAGCTGATATCGCTCCTTGGCTTTACATTATCTTCATATGTTGTGCCGCTGTTCAACCATAGCTTCAAATCATCAGCCCCATCAGCTTCAGGATAAAGATAATAACCGATCTTGGCATCAAATCTGAACATATATGCAAGCACCTGCAGATAGTCCTTGTTTCCGATATTCTCAATCGGCTTGTACTTGGCATCGGCGATTATTCTTGTTTCACTGTTTTTACTGATAAAGTCTGGATAAATCAAGCCGGTATTTTTGTCAAACAGCCACTGCTTATCTTTGCCGCTCTTATTCATCGTGTGATAGAATTTATCCTTAATAAGTGAGTTGACATATTCTTCCCACAGCCATGCTCCATCGAACATAATGCCATATATCTGCCGCGAACCGGATCCAATCTGATGCTTTTGATGACGAAGAATCAGTATACACAACCGTTGAAGAGCAAGGTATTCCCGAAAATAAGCATGGCGAACCGGATTCTTTCTGCTTTCATCAACAATCTTTTGCCTGTCGAAAACCTCGTATTTCGGTGTTGCACTTATAACCAGCTGCACCTCGTCTTTTACTTTGAGAAGCAGCTTGTTACCGTATGGCTTTCTTTTTATAAACTCTATGGTATGGCGCACGAGCTCCGTCAGGCTATTATCATACGAGAATTCTCTTTGGTTATACGCTATATTGCCTGTAAACGGCGTGTTCTCTTTAATATGCCTTGCGATATCAATTGTTCCTTTCACATTGCTGTCATTATACTTATGATAGATATATTCTTTGAAAAGACCTTTTCGCATGGCGGTCTTCAGGTAATATGGGAACAAAAACAGCAGGAAGTTAAACAGCCTGTTGTCTTGATTTGCGTCGGTCTCCAAATTCACAATGTTCGGGAAATCCAACACCCTGAAGAGAAGGTATTTGAAAAAGTAATCCTCACCTTCTCCGCAGAATCTGGATTTTATGATAAGTCTTTCATCGCCACAGCCAATGAAGCCCATAATATTGCCGGAACGATATGTATCGTTTATTTCCTGTAGAATCATCTGATCCTTCGTTATGTCCTCGGCATCTTTAAGAAGCTCCGGGAAAACAAATATGCCTTCCCTTTCAAGCTGTTCAAGAGTTTTATTGGCAATTTTGCCGGTTAGGGTGGCTATGTCTGAAAAAGTATCTTTTTTATACTGCCAATTATCCTTGATTCTGAGCGGTTCCATTCACATCGCCTTTCAACTTTTCGCCATAACCGTATGCCTTTGCAAACTTCTCCATAAGATTTTTTTCATCGTACACACCTTGGATATATTCCTGCAAAAGCGGTTTGAGATAATCCGTCCAAAGCTTGTCAAAGCTAATCGTCTTCAATTTCAGGAAGTAGGAAGCACCAATCTGATAGTTTTCATTCAAATCACCAGCGCTTGCTATCTCATTGTTGAGAGCTATCATTCGACTGATGGCTTCTGCTCTCAGCTCCTCATTTTCAAGACTATCCAGCATCTCCAGATGCTCATTTGCTCTAAGCTCTACGAAGCGGAAACGCCTGCGCATTGCAAAGTCAAAGCTATCCACAGAGCGGTCAATATCATTCATCGTACCGATAATATAGACATTCTCCGGGATAAAGAATTTTTCGTCAGGATTCGAGTGCAGATTTGAATACTGTGTAGATATTGCACCATCCTCTCCCCTGTATCCCGGGTCAATGGAATAGAACAACTCTCCGAATATTTTTGAAATCTCTCCGCGGTTGATTTCATCAATGATAAAGACGTAATTTTTCTGCTGCTCAACCTTAACTACTGATTTTGCGGTTTTGTTTTTGAGCTTGAGTATTTCCTTGTATATAATATAGTCGTAGGAATAGCCTTGCGTAGCAAAGGATTTGCCAAAGAATGCTGTAATGTCTTTTACCTTATCAAAAACTTTTCCCGATTCCAACATTCGCCTTATTTCATCAAGATTCAAAGTGAGCTTATTGGCAGAGGCGTTTGCAGGAATGGAAATATAAACGTAATCATCATCCACACTTGTAATTGTAAATTCATTTTCATTTATAGTCTTAAAGGTATCTACTCCAAGCTCAATATTTGAAAAGAACTCCGACATTGCTTCCTGAACAGAGATTTCCTTTTCGATTGTCTCTTTGGTTTTACGGGAATCCTCTAAATTCTTTCTGGCACGTGCAACGAACTTCTTAAAGATGCCATCCTTAAGCTCAAAGCCCATTGTGCCATCATCATTTACTTTCGGTCTTAAGCCCTCAACAAAATCAGTGTAATCATAGCTTGGATGGAACTGGACAAATTCCACCTGCTTTTTCTGTTCATCCGTAAGGCTATTGTAGTCATAAGAGCAGCCATTAGTGATAATATAAGTGGCTATCTTCTTGGCAAGATATGATTTGCCTGTACCCGGTGCACCTCGTAATATCAAATTCTTCGATTCAATCAGCATGGAGGAATATTGTTTTATGACGCTGCTAAACTGTGGTGCAGGATCATCAGGAATATCTTTTACCGAATTAACCTGTTCCGGCGGGGTTACTTTTACTTTCTCATCTTCATATTCTTCACGATATGTAAGAACAAATTGATCTTCATCTTCGCCGAAACGCTTAAGACACTCCTGTACAAAAAGAAGAGTAGAAAAAATATTCCAACTGTATATGACAAACTTACTGCCGTCTTTGCAGTTATAAGTCATATACTCTAATGTATTTTTATATTTTTTGAACTCCTCCACACTTGGATAAATTCCGCTGATCATTTGCCTGCTTGGGCTGTATCTGCAAACAGGAAAGTTCTTTTTCTCCTCATAGGTCATAGCGGAAATCTGATTTTCGAAAACCTGACAGGCAATGCGCGGCAGGGTCATATTTGAATTTTTTCTTTCGCCTTTGTCATAAACGCGGCGGACTATCGTGCCATCAGCTCTTTTGAAATACGCATCAGTCGGTACATGACCGTCCCCAAGGCTCAAATTATCCGTTGTAAATTGTACATCAGTGGATACAATTTTATCAGCGGTAATAGTCAATACGAATTCTTCCTGCTGTTTTACTTCAATATTGAAGCCATGAACCTTAAGAAAGTTTTTTGCTTCAATCGAATTATAGCCTGACGTAACAATATCCAAGCCGTTTGCCATATGTTCAGCTACGGCTACAACATACTTCACCGGATACTTTTTGCCTTCTTCAGATACAAGCTCATATTTTGTACTCTGATTCTGTGAAGGCACTCCATTATCATCGATATACTTTAAAGCTTTTATGATGTCCTGCTCATTTATATTTGGAATAGCCATGCTGTACCTCCATGCAATGTCAAATTTTTATTTATATCTATTTGACATTATACACCCTAATACCATCATTTTCAATACTTGCAAAAAAAGAAATCTTTTATATGGTGACAATAGATATAATGCAAAAAATAAAACGCACCTCAAAGCAATCACACAGTTAAGAAATCCAAAGACCGCTCCTAAGCAGAACGGTCTTTCTGATTATCTTCATCTATCCTGCGCATTTTCGCATCGCGGACAGCCTTCTCAACCTTCGGGATATTCACCTGCATAAATACTTCAAGTAAGTAATCAGCTGTGACATCCTCTGGATTTGGGTTATGAAATCTGTAATTGAGTTTTTTCTTCAAGGCGGGTGCCTCCTTATTCTATGTATTGGACATATAAATCAGCCTTCCTGCGTTGTGTCGACGAAGTATTCTGTTTATTGAATCCATCATCTCGTGATGTTCTTTTTTGGTGCCGTAGTATCTGTGACCATCCTGAAAGCTCACCGAATTCATGGCTATATGTATATGTGGATAATATGAATCCTCATGGACGGCATATGCTACTTGATATTCTCTTCCGAGATAATCTGCGATTTCACTTGCAATAATGTTTGCTTCTTTGCAGTTTCTAACCTCGCCCTTGTTGAATGATATTATAAAGTGTCTGCACTGTACACCATCTGTTTTACCATATTTTTCGGACACTTCATTCATACTCTGAGCGATATTATCCGAATCTGCCATAACGCATCCTCGGAATCCGTGAGGTGTTTTAGCAGGATTCATAATATATCCTATAACCTGCTCTTTGGCTTTTAAATCATGATACTTTCCTTTACTGTTTGCTGTTTTAAATACGGGCATATTATCAACTCCTATTAATTCACGCAAGGGGAAGAACGTTGACGTCCTTCCCCGACGGGGTCCCAATATATTTTTAATATGTATGTTACTTTGTAAAACTTTACATTGGCTTGTGTATATCGGCATCTGTTGTAAATTTGTTTTACAGGATTGCGACGTTTGCTTGGTAGTCCGTGAATTCGTGATTATTAATCCGTTAGCAGGACTAATCATCATATCTGTGCGATGATTATCTGCCCTCCCAGATTGAGCATAATCTCGGGATTGGCAAACATCTCAGAAAATTGCGTGATAAGTACAGGCGGGAGCGAGGTGAAGTCTTCCTCTCCTAAGCCTACGATTAAGAATGTTCCGGCTATGTAGTCGTAGACGTTGCCCTGTTCATCGATTCAGACCATATCTACTGCAAGCATGATGGCTCACTACATGACGGTTTTGAGATTGTAACCCATCCCATGACCTTAGACTATCATCTTAACAAAATGCCGTGGGATGATGTTCTGAGAGAAGCAAAAAGCATGGGTTACATATCTCACCAAGCAGGAACTTGCGGACTTCATGTTCATGTCAACAGAAGCTCCCTCGGTAGAAGCGTTGAGGAACAGGAAAGCTGTATAGGACGTATACTTTACTTCTTTGAGAAACATTGGGATGAGCTCTTGAAGTTCAGCCGCCGCACCCAAAGGCAATTGGATAACTGGGCGTCACGCTATGGCTACAAAGACACTCCCAAAGAGCTTTTAGAACACGTAAAGAAAGGAACAAGCAAGGGCAGATATGTCTGCGTAAATCTTCAGAACTACAACACAATAGAGTTCCGCATATTCAGAGGAACGCTTAAACTGAACACTCTCCTTGCCACTTTGCAGTTAGTTAACAACATATGCGAGGTGGCTTATTATTTGTCCGATAATGATATCCAGAAACTTTCTTGGACAAGTTTTGTTAAGGGCTGTAAAGAGCCAGAGCTTATACAGTATCTGAAAGAACGTGAGATTTATATCAATGAGCCTGTTTCAAGTGAGGAGGAAATATAATGTGCTGTTTGTTTGGAATACTTGATTACAACCATAGTCTTAGTAGAAGACAGATAAATCGGATATTGTCTGTTCTCTCAACGGCTTGCGAAGCAAGAGGAACTGAT
>CALDFS010000274.1 GCA_937942105.1 uncultured Ruminococcus sp.
CCTCCGCCTTGGGGGTGGTTGGCTGAGCGGTAGCTTCGGGCGGGGTGGTTGTTACAGCAGATGTCTCATCCTCGGGAACGGAAGTAACAGCCGTTATTTCGGTTGTTACAGGCGCAAAAATGCCGTAATCATCTATCTGAGCCTTGTTCTCCATGCGCTCAAGCTTGTCATAGTAGTTGGGAACGCTTATCTCCTCATCATTTTCGGGATTACTGTCGGCACCCAGCACGACCGAAAGCGGCGACGCAGTGGGGTAGCTTAAATCCTCCAAAACAGCCTTCTTAGCCAGATAGCTTATAAAGCAGACTGCGCAGGAATAAACCAGTATTATGCATAAGAGTATGATAGTCCGTCGGATTGAAAATTTCTTCTTCAAGCCATGCACTCCTTTCGGTTTCCGTTAATCAGGCAAGATTTTTCTTGCTGCGATGAATGTTATCACTAATCCTTTTAAGATTGGTATGAGCCGTTCACTAATTGAATCTTGCCATAATTTTCCGTGCTTAATCAACAATTGATGGCTTGTGCCTGTTTTTGTTCTTCACATATGTGTCGGCGTAGCCGGAAATATCCTCACCCTCGCGCACCTTTCTTGCCACAACAACGTACCTTGAATCGTCAAAATCGTAGGTGCAGGTGGAAAGCGTCAGGAACTCGTCCCCATAGTGGCACTCGATGTCGCTTAAGTAGTAGCTCCTGTGCATTATATTCTCGTAAAAGTAATTATAGTCCTCTTCGGTGTCAAAGTTTCTGCATTTGAAGTATTCAAACAGGGGTTCATCGTCCTGCCAGTCGTAAATTCCTATAAGGAAGCAGGCGACTACAACATACTGGTTTTCCTCCCAGCGGGTGTCGAAATTGATAACGTAGTGCTTTTTAACGAAGTCAACGCCGTTCTTGTAATCAAGAACCTTGCGGAAGTATGTTCCGTTTGCCATGCTGTGTCCGAACAGCGTTATATTGTCTGCATGGTCGGTTGCGGTTATCGGAACCTTGTAATCTGCGTATATCGCGCCGGATTTTGACTTGTTGCCGTCGAAATCCAGATCTATGTATTTTGAGTTGTCATCTGCCTGAACAACTGGGTAGTCAACATATAAATCGCCGTTAGAGTGCTTTATGGTCGGAATCTGAATCCAGCCTACAAATTCATTGTTGCGCTCGTAATACTCCTGATATTTTTCCAACGGCTCCGGCTCTGGCGGAAGGGTGGTTACAGGTGTTGTAACCGGCTCCGGAGTCGTCGGAACCGTCGTAATAGACGGTTGTGTGGGCAGCGTTTCGGAAACCGGAGGTTCTTCCTCGATTCTTCTTGTACATCCCGATAAAACGCTTGCCGCGCAGGATGCACAAACAATGAATGACAGTACTTTTGCCATGATTCTCTTTGATTTTGATTTAAACATCAGTTTTCATTTCCTTCCATTTGTGATAGAATATCCTTGTAATAATCATAATCGGGACCCTTATCGTCCGGCACCTTCATTCCGTAGGCTTCGTAGAAGGCGGCGGGCTTTCTTGCGTCAGGGTTGGAATAGTAATTATACTGCTTAGCCTTCTCATTCTGATTGGCTTTTTCGTCGGGCCGCAGCTTTCTTGCTACAACAACAAATCTCGAATCGTAGATTTCGGTTGAGCAGGTAGAAAGGGTCAGATATTCGTCATCAATGGAGCATGGGATATCGGAGGTATAATAGCTTCTGTACATAACATTGGCATACCACTCGATAAAGTCTGTGTTGTCCTCAAAATCAAAGGCTACGTGGTATCTGAAAATCGGAATATTGTCCTGTTCCTCTTTGATGCCGGTCAAAAAGCAGCCTATGATTATATAGTCGTTCTCTTCCCAAAGGGTGTTGAAGGTTACGAACCTGTGTTCGCTGACGAATGAGACTCTCTTTTTATAGTCATGCAGATGGGCAAAGAAGCTTCCAGAGCCCATATTATGACCGTATATAATGGTGTTGCGCGGACCTGAATTGTAGGTAATTTTAACGTGACAGTCGACGAAGAGTGCGCCGTATTTTTTCTCTTTTTTGTAAAAGTCGTGGCTCAGGTAATAGTCGTTGTCGCCGCACTGCATAACAGGGTAGTCGATGTAGTTGCCGCCCTTATCGTCGGTTAAACCGTCTATTGTCAGCCAGCCTATTGTATCGTGGTTTAGATCGTAAATCGACCTAATCTTGGGCAATATTAAATCCTCGGGATTTACCGGCTCATCTGTCTGAGTCTGAGCGGCATCGTCCGGATTTTCGCTTCCACTGACGTTCGGAACATCCACATCATCAGGCGCAGCGGTTACCACAGGCTGAACGGCATTATCGTCCGGCTCATCATCTCCCTGATTGTAAAGATTACTCAGGTAATCGTTGTTTTTATGCATATCGCTCGAGCCGAATTTATACTCGTAAACTCCGTAGAACGAGTAAATCAGCACACACATAGCGGATATATATACAAGCTTGCGGATGATTTCCTTAACATCATCGCCCTTCCAAGGAAGAAGTTCTTTTAGTCTGCCCTTGAACGACCTGTCACGTTTAACTGACTCGGCAGGGCGGACTTCATTCAGCATTGACATTTATCAATCAGCCTTTCACTGCTTCATATACGGCTTCAAGAGCATGGGCGACTGCTATAAGGCGGATCTGCTGCCGCGTAAGCCCGCCAAGCTCATAAAGCCTGAGGTTTTGGGTGAATGATTGCTCTTTATATATAACCGAAACGTACACCGTTCCGACCGGCTGTGTATCACTTCCTCCTCCGGGACCTGCAATGCCGGTTATGCCCACTCCTATATCCGCGTGCGAAACAAGCCTTACGCCCTGCGCCATTGCAAGGGCAACCGTCTCGCTGATGACTCCGCAGTCTTCAATAAGCTCCATAGGAAGTCCCAAAAGCTGCGACTTTATTCTTTCGGAGTAGGAGACTATTCCGCATTCAAATATCTCGGAAGCACCCGGAACGCCTGTTATGGCTCCGGCCAAAAGTCCGCCTGTGCAGCTTTCCGCCACAGCTATCTTAATACCGTGCTCAACTAAATATTGTACTACATTTAATGCGGCTTTGTCAATATATGTCGAGATATCTTCGGGGTCAAGACTTAATTTTCCGCTTAAAATTTCACTTTTTATCATGATTCAAAGCTCTTCCTTATCAAAAATCGTATTCAACGTATGGCTTAAAGGTCTTAAATGTTATTCCTTCAACAGCCTCTTCAATAAGCGGCTCAAAGTCGAAGGCGTTCTGGGCTTTTGCAACCTCTTCAAGCGTCGGCTTTGTTTTGGGGTGCTTGGGTGTGAAGACGGTGCAGCAGTCCTCATAAGGCTCAATAGAGATATCGAATGTGCCGATTTTATAGGCGATATCAACGATTTCCTTCTTGTCAAGGGCAACGCAGGGGCGGAATACAGGAATCCTGCACACTGCGTCTGTTGTTACCATAGCCGCCATCGTCTGCGAAGCCACCTGACCTATGCTTTCACCGGTAACGAGCGCCGCAAAGTCGTATTGCGCCGCGACCCTTTGGGCTATCTCCATCATCAGCCTGCGCATGATTATGGTGAACAGCTCCTCGGGGCAATTGTCCCTTATAGCCTCCTGAATCCTGGTAAACGGAACGGTGAATAAAGTCATCTGCCCGCAGCATTCGGTCATCTTGGCGGCAAGCTTTTCGACCTTGATCAAAGCGCGCTCTGAGGTATACGGCGGCGACTGGAAGTGGATCGCGCTGACTATAACCCCGCGCTTAGCCATCATGGTTCCGGCAACGGGGGAGTCTATGCCGCCTGAAAGCAAAAGCAGCGCCCTTCCCGATGTTCCAACCGGTATTCCGCCGGCACCGTCTATTGGCAGGGCGTGAACGTAAGCCGCATCATCCCTGATTTCGCATACGACTGTCAGCTCGGGGTGCTTTACGTCCACAGTTAGGTGCGGGTAGGCTTCAAGTATCATACCGCCAAGCTCCGCCATTATTTCGGGGGATGTCATGGGGTAGTGCTTGTCGGCGCGCTTGGCTTCCACCTTGAAGCTGTGTGCAGCCTCCAAGGCATCTCCCAAATATTCCTTGACTATCTCTAAAATAGCGTCAAGCTTCTTTTCCGCCGCGATGGCAGGGCATATCTTTGCAATGCCGTAAACCTTTTTCAGCCGCTCTATAACCTCGTCAAAGTCGATATCCTCCGACATCGGCTCTACAAACAGTGTGGATTGCCGCGAGCTTAGCTTTATATCGCCCAGAGACTTCAGTCTGCGCCGAACGTTTCGCATAAGCTCGGCTTCAAAGCCGGAGCGGTTCAGCCCCTTTAATACTATTTCACCGTATTTGCAAAGTATTACCTGCTTCATATATGTTCAATCCTTTTATTTAATTTTTGCAAGGGATTCCATGCCCTCTTTGAGCTTCGCCGCCAGAAGGTCGATATCCTCCTTGGTGTTCTCATATGAAAAGCTCAGCCTTATAACGCTGTCAATGTACTTATCACTTACCTTAAACTCTGCAAGAACTCCGCTCTTTTTGCCCTTGGAGCAGGCAGAACCGCTTGAAACGTATATCTGCGCGGATTCAAGATAGTGCAGAACAGTCTCGCTTTTCAGCCCGGGAACTGCAACGCTAAGAATATAGGGGCTTGCCTCCGGCTTTGAAAGGATGACTGCGCCAACCTGCGCCAGCGCATCCCGCGCATAGCTGTTTACTTTGCCGACGTGCTCCAAGCGCTCGTCAATCGTGGAATCAAGCGCTTCCACAGCCCTGCCCATGCCGTATATCAGCGGAACAGGCTCAGTTCCCGAGCGCAGGGCATTCTGCTGCCCTCCGCCAAGCATCATCGGCTTAATTCTTACTCCGCTTTTAAGATACAACGCGCCAATACCCTTTGGAGCATATATCTTGTGACCGCTCAGAGAAAGCGAATCACACCCGAGCTTTTTGACCGATACATGCAGCTTTTCAAACCCCTGAACGCAGTCGCAGTGGGTCATACATTCGGGGTAGAGCTTTTTTATCTTTGGGAAAGCCTTTTCTATCGGAAGGATATACCCGGTTTCGTTGTTCACAAGCATTGCGCTTATAAGGCAGGTATTCCCATCAACTGCATTTACAAGCATATCCCCGGTGATTTCGCCCTGCTCGTTGGGATGGATGACTGCAACCTCATATCCCATCTCGGCAAGCCGTTCAAAAGCCTTTGCTACCGATGGGTGCTCGACCGATGTTGTGACGACCCTCTTTTTCCGCCTGCCGTAGACCTCTGCAAGACCGAATACAGCCGTATTGTTCGATTCTGTTGCCCCGGAAGTGAAAATTATCCTGCCGGAAGTATCGCCAAGGGCAGAAAGTATCTTTCTCTGCGAAAAGGAAACAAGCCTTTCAGCATCCAC
>CALDFS010000275.1 GCA_937942105.1 uncultured Ruminococcus sp.
AGATTGTGCGCTTCGTCTATCATAATTCTAAGTGGGTCATAATCAGGGCGAACCCCCGCTGTTCCGGAATAGGAAGCCGCAAACGGATATAGGTCGGAAAAATAATAAGCGTCTGAAAAAGCGCGGACATGAACGTAGACTGTATTGCAGCCGATAAGCTTGGCATTGAGGAAGGCGCTCATTATCTGTGCCCTGAAATCACTTTCAGTGGCGTTTGCAAGCATAGTGTCTATATCAAGGTAAGCAAACCACATTGCCTTTTGTGTGGAGAAATTCAGAGCGGAATAGTTTGAAAATCCCTGCGGCAGCGTGAACTCCTCTACAATAGGATTATCGTCAATTTCGCTGACAGCTGGCTCGTCCGTGCCTACAGTATCATCTATCTGAACATCAGGGTCTTCGCTGTCAGACTCCTCTATCTGTATATCGTCTTCATTCGGCTCTGTTTCGGAAACGGTTGTTTCCGGCTTTGATGTTTTGGCTGTGGTGGTTTCTTCATAATCCGGCTCTATGTAGTCTGAAAGATATCTGCCGTTTACAAAGTATTCATTGCCCTTGATTATTATCCTGTACCAGCCGTTTGAAACGATTCCGGTTATATGGGCTTCATCGCCCTTGTTCAGATGGCTTATTCTTTTACTGTCAGCGTCAGGCTTTTCTCGGATATTGACAGAGGAATTTGCATACATAAGCGCCTCAAAATCAGTGATTCTGTAAGGCTCTTCAGATGAATACTCCTCGGAAAAAGCAGTGTCTTCAGCAGACTCTTCCGGAGCGGTAGTTGTTACCGGGGTCGGCATATATGTTTCCTCACTCACTGTAAGGTAGGACGGAAGAGTAGCCTGCGAATCATCCGACTGTGAAGGCGATACATATCCGGAATCAAAGGTGCTGATAGTAATGTCGGACGGAGATGATTGAGTATTATCCTTCTTTTTATTCTGACACGCAGTCATTGTGAAAATCACGGCAGCAGATAAAATCAGCAAAACGGCTTTTTTCATAGAATACCACCTCCTGATATAAAACAATTGTAATCAAAAAAATATTGCATTGACGGGCTTAACAATCATTATCTGCACACAGCAAGATATTCTTATCGAGCTGATTTGCAAATACCAATATATTATAGCATTTTTTTGTCTCCATTACAATAGCTATTTCAGGAGTTATGCCGCTTAAATGCAAAAATTTTTCGTAAAAATAAAGCCGACAGACCCGAAAAATGGGTATGCCGACTTATTTTTTCCAAGATTTCAGACTTCGAGCTTTAAATCCCCGGGCTTTATAAGCTTAAGCTTCCTCATGCCCTCGCAAATTATGAAGCAAAGAAGTGCAGGCGCTATAAAGTGCATAACAGCCATTTCAATAAGTGCGATTGCCGGAGCGATTCCGGCTTCGGTCATAGCCTGATATCCCATAAACTGCCCAACAAGTCCCGCAGTTCCCATTCCTGAGCCTGTTGAGTTGTTGACCATCTTAAAGATGCAGGTGGAAACAGGTCCTAATACCGCGCTTGCAAATATCGGAGGCAGCCATATCAGAGGATTTCTGATTATATTTGGCATCTGAAGCATTGAAGTTCCCACACCCTGCGAGACAAGTCCGCCCCATCTGTTTTCACGGAAGCTCATAACGGCGAAGCCCACCATCTGCGCACAGCAGCCTACCGCGGCGGCTCCGGCGGCAATTCCGCTAAGCCCCAAGGAAATGCCTATTGCTGCCGAGCTTATAGGCAGAGTTAAAGCCATTCCCATAAGAACCGAAACTATTATTCCCATCAAAAACGGCTGTGCCTCAACACCGTAGTTTATAAGGCTTCCTATCCACTTCATAAAATGTGATATAGGCGGGCTGAGAATGATTCCCACAGCCGCGCCGCTTAATATTGTTACAACCGGTGTGACAATGATTTCGACCTTTGTTTTTCCGGAAATAAGACTTCCCAGCTCTATGCCCACAAACGCCGCAACAAACGCTCCAAGCGGCTCACCGGGACCGGCGAACAGTATTGAACCCTTTGTAAAGCTTTCAAGAGTGATTTTTCCCGCAAATGCTCCGACCATTCCGCATACAGCTGCGGATACAGTTACAAGTGCCGGACTTTTGTACTTCGCCGCTACTCCAACGCCTATTCCAGCTCCGGTAAGAGCCTTGCAGAAGCCGGCTATAAGTATCAGGTAAGAACCTACTGCCGAGCCAATAAGGCTTCCTATCTGCTCGATAATAGTACCGATTATAAGAGTTGCAAATAGCCCCTGAGCCATGCCTGATAGGCCATCGATAAATATATGGTTCAGTATGGATGTGATTTTTTTCAATACCATCAGCTCCGAATATTAAAATTTTATCTATTATATTATTTTATTAAGCAAGTGTCAAGGCAAACTCGGATTTTTCTACGTTTTAATGGATAAAAGCGATAAATTGAGCTTGGTTTTAAATATTTTAAACATACCCATCAAACGTATTGACAAAATCAAGATTATTTGATATTATATTTTTGAGAATAATTCTTAATGAGGTGCTTAATGACCAAACAGAGAATACTTATCCTCAGCATTATAAAAGCCTCAAACGGGCACTTGACCGCGGAGGAAATTTTTAATATAGCAAAAGAAAAAATGCCTAATATTGCTTTGGGAACTGTATATCGCAATTTAGGTAAGCTTTGCGAGGACAATGAAATAAAGCTGATAACCAAAAAAGGCTTTCCGGACTGCTATGATAAATCTACCTATCCGCACGGTCACCTGATATGCGACTGCTGCGGCAAGGTAAACGACTTTCCTATTGCAGACATCGGCGGGGAGCTTGAGGATAAGCTTGGTGAAAAGCTCACCGGGTATGATGTCAATGCTCATTATGTTTGTCCTGCTTGCAGGGAAAAGCAATAATTCAAGGTTGATTTTCGGCGGCAGATAAATCCGCCGTATCATAAAAATTCTATAAAAAGGAGATTATTATTATGGAACTTAAAGGAAGCAGAACAGAACAGAATCTTGCAACCGCTTTTGCCGGTGAATCTCAGGCAAGAAACAAATACACATACTTTGCATCTGTTGCAAAGAAAGAAGGCTATGAGCAGATAGCTGAAATCTTCCTGAAGACCGCTGACAACGAAAAGGAACACGCTAAGATGTGGCTTAAGCATCTCGGCGGAATCGGAACCACCGCAGAAAACCTTGCAGCTGCTGCCGCTGGCGAGAACTACGAGTGGACAGATATGTACGACGGCTTTGCCAAGGTTGCCGAGGAAGAGGGCTTTACTCAGATTGCTTATCAGTTCAGAGCTGTTGCAGCTATCGAAAAGGCTCATGAAGAAAGATACCGCGCACTTCTTAACAACGTTGAAATGCAGAAGGTATTTGAAAAGAGCGAGGAAACCATTTGGGAATGCCGCAACTGCGGTCACCTTGTAATCGGCAAGAAGGCTCCCGGCGTTTGCCCTGTATGTGCTCATCCCGGAAGCTTCTTTGAAGTAAGAAAAGAAAACTACTGATTTTTGTGTCATCCTTTTGTATCCCGGTTGCCAGGCAATCGGGATAATTTTTTTGCGCAATATCGTTGAAAACTGCCTGCTCATGTGTTATAATAATTTAATGACATTATTTTTAAGGATGATTTTTAGTGCGGTACAAGGTTAATATCAACAATAAAAAAAGATTTTTCAGTTTTCCCTGCTACATCGCTGATGATTATATTAAGCTTGCGGATCTCGCCGCGCTGAAGCTTATTATATATCTTCTGAGCGACGAGTCGGACAGTTTCGATAATGATGCAGTGTGCAAAAGGCTCGGAATATCCGGTGAAAGTCTTTCGGATGCTTTACTTTTCTGGAAGGAGCGCGGAGTTATCAGTGAGGATAGCGTTGAAGCGCAGACAAGCGACGCCGAAGCTCCCCTGTCAGTCCCAGAGAAAGCAATTAAGCAGGTATGGCACAGGGGCTATTCCGCAAAGGAAATTGCGGACATTTTAGATAACGACGGCGCCACAAAGGAGCTTTTCCACGAAGCGGAGCAAACGCTTGGCAGAACGTTGAAGCATGCCGATCATGAAATGCTTATAAGCCTGAAAGACTATTGCGGATTCCTGCCCCCTGCAATTATTCTTATACTTGAATACTGCCGCGACAATGATAAGACCTCTGCCAGATACATAGAAACAGTCGCACGGGATTTTGCAGACAAGGGCATTACAGATTTTTTGGATATAGACGCTGAAATAAAGCGCAGGTCTGAAATCAGAAGCTTTGAAGCTAAGGTCGCTTCTGATTTTGGAATCGATACCAGACTTACATCCAAGCAGTCGCAGTTTATATCATCATGGCAGGATATGGGCTTTGATTTGAGTATGATATCTTTGGCGCGCGAAAGATGCGTTGACGCAACCAACAAGCTATCCTTCCCATATATCAACTCTGTTCTGAAATCGTGGGCGGATAAGAAGATTTTCACGCCCGAGGCGGCAGAAGCAGATGTTAAGCCGCAGAAGACAAGCAGCGTTGATGAGGAGCGCTCATTCGATATTGACGAGTTTGTAGCATTTTCTCTCGGAATCAAAAACAATTAATGAAAGGATATGAATTTCAAAGTGAAATATACTCCGGAAGTTATTCAAAAAGCCCGCATTGAGATTGACAGGCGCAGGCAGACCGCTGTTGCTGTGCAGGAAGCTCATGCAAATGAGATAGCCGCAAAATATCCAGAAATATATTCGGTATACCGCGAGATCAGAAGCACCGCTTCAAAGCTTTCGGATGTTGTGTTTTCAAAATCGCCGAACGCTCATGAGCTTATAGAGAAAATCAAAGACGATAATATTTCAAATCAGGCTAAGCTTAAGCGCATGCTTGCCTCGTTCGGATATCCCGAGGATTATTTGTCTGTAAAATATCACTGTTCCAATTGTCATGACACCGGAACCCGCATGGGCAATATGTGCGAGTGCCTGGAAGAGCTTATTACGAAATATATGGTTGAGTCGCTCAACGAGCAGTGCGCTATAAAGCTTCACTGCTTTGCTGAGTTCCGCCTTGATTACTATCCCGAAAGCATTAAGGTCAATGGCAGTATTGTCAGCTGCCGCGATAAGATGGCGGATATCGTGAAGTTCTGCATGGACTATGCAAAAAACTTCACTTCTGATTCACCCGGGCTGTTTATGATAGGCGCTACCGGGCTTGGCAAGACCTTTCTTTCCTGCTGCATAGCACAGGAGCTTATAAACAAGGGCTGTAGCGTTGCCTTTGATTCCGTTCAGAATTATCTTAGAGCTATAGAAAAGGAGCATTTCGGAAGGACCGAGGGCGACACTTTGGAGCTTATTCTGAAAGCCGACCTTTTGATTTTGGACGATTTGGGAAGCGAGTTTGAAACATCATTCAGCACGTCGGTCATCTATAACATAATAAACACTCGTTGTAATGAAGGCAGACCGACGATTATATCTACAAACATCGCTCCCCAAAAACTGACCGAAAGGTATGACGACAGAATTGTGTCACGTCTGACTGGAAACTTTAAGCCACTGATGTTTTTAGGCGAGGATATACGCCAAATCAAGCGCAGAAATGAGGATTATACGTAAAGAATATAAGGGAAGCCCCAAGAGCTTCCCTTTTAAATTTATTTAAGCTTCCTTACAACGAAGTCAACAAACGACCATATCAGCGATATCATTCCCACAAGCAAACCGGTGGGAACTGCCAGCAATCCGATTATTCCTATGCCGAAATATGTTACAAGCTTACCTGCAATGCTCCTGCCGGTCATAAATCATCACTCCTTGATGCCGCTGACAATGCCGTAATAGGCATTCGACGTGATTTTGTAGACGATTGTATATGCAACCGCAAAAATAACGAAGCTTATTATGGTTGTCATGGCAAAAAGCATGGGATTGTTCAGGTTGAACAGCAAAAGCATACGCTTTATCATCGGGAAGGCAAAGGCAAGGTGCAGCCCCGCGGCGGCAAGCGGCAGGAAGAACACAGTCAGCAGCTGAGAGTTTATGCTCTTTTTTATCTCACGTTTGGTCATACCCACCTTCTGCATTATTTCAAACCGCGCTCTGTCTTCGTAGCCCTCGGAAATCTGCTTGTAGTAGATGATAAGCACTGCGGCGATTATGAATACCAAGGAAAGGATAATTGCAATGTAGAACAGTCCGCCAAACAGCGAATAGTAATCGTCGCGGTTGGCCTCGCGGCTTTCTGTTTGTATGCGGACCATCTCGCTGTCTGAAAATGTTTCTTCACCGATATTGCGGATTTCCCCGTTCAGCTCGGCCTGCTTATCTTTTTCGACAGATACATCAAAGTTATATGTCCACTTCTTTGACATAAGCTGAGCGCCCCTGTAATCCGCCATATTTTCAAAAACAGACAGGCTTTCACGCATATCCGGGACTATAACAATTATAGTCGGCACAGCATCCATAGCGGCTGATGCACTGTATATAAAGTCATCAGATACCTTTTTTACTTTGAAACTAACGTAGTCATTGATTTTAAGCTCGTCCTCTGAGAATTCGGTTCTGTATGGAATTACAAGCACTTCGCCCGGCTCAAGAGTCTCACGCGTGCCCATTATGGTGTTGTAGTCTTCCAGCGGGATAAATTCCATAATTACTACTGATGACAGCCCGGACGGTGTGACGCTGTCAAAATAGCTGCCAACATCTACGGTATCCCCAGAAATGCTTCCTTCAAAGGATATGTTACGGTAGGCATAACAATCGGTTATCTCGCCGCCGAACTCGCTCACCTTTTGTGATATGGCTTCTTTGGCTTCATCAGGCGCTGAGCCGTAGAAATAATCAATGTCGGCGCAGCGAAGGTCAAAATTAATGTCCTTGGGATATCTTGCCGTAAGGGTGCTTTCAATTCCGAAATACAGGCAGGTGGTCGAGGATATCATGACCAAAACCATAGTAGCAAGTATGCAGATGGAAGCAAGTCCGGCGCCGTTCCGCTTCATTCTGTATGCCATTGAAGAAACCGAAACAAAGTGATTCGGCTTGTAATAATACCTCTTGTTTTTCTGGAGTATTCGGCAGAAGACCACCGAGCCGGTCATCATAAGTATATAGGTTGCTGCGATAACCATTATTACCGCAAGGAAGAAATAGAGCATTGCCGCGATTGGGTTTTCAACCGTTATCGCGATATAGTAGGCAACGCCGAGTATAATCACGCCGGATATTCCCCAGAACCAGTTGGCTTTTGGCGGCTTTTCGCCGGTATTCTCTGATTTCAGAAGCGACATTGCAGTTGAGAATTTTATCTGTCTTATCGAATTCAGAAAGAGTATTAAGAATATAGCTCCGAACACCGCAAGCGTCATAATAACGCCATGCATAGATACCGAAACAGTGTAGTTTACATCAGCGTTTAAAAGATTCAGAAGCCCAAGCTCTGCAAGCTTGGCAAGCGCTATTCCTATTGCAAGACCGATTGCCAAGGATACTGCGGCAATGATAACAGTCTCCCAAAAAATTATTCTTGCAAGATTGAATTTGCCCATGCCTAAGATGTTATAAAGCCCAAATTCCTTTTTCCTTCTGCGCATAAGGAAGGAATTGGTGTAGAACAGGAACAGGAGCGAGAAGAACGCGACTACCCAGCCGCCAAACTCCAAAACCATTATAACTCCGCTTCCGCCGAATTGCAGGTCAGCTATTGCTTTGTCGGTCTGAATGAACATAATGATGTAATACATTATTATCATTCCAACACAGGTAAGGATATATGGAATATAAAGCCTTTTGTTCTTTCTGATTCCCTCAAAGGCAAGCTTAGGATACAAACCGAATTTCATGGTCTATTCCCTCCCCGAGCCGGTGGCTATAAGGGTCAAAGTGTCGGTTATTCTCTGATAGAACTGATCCCCGGTTTCCTCTCCTCTGTAAAGCTGATGGAACACCTCGCCGTCCTTGATAAAGAGAACCCTTTTAGCAAC
>CALDFS010000276.1 GCA_937942105.1 uncultured Ruminococcus sp.
AAATGCTTGTTTCAATGCTGATTTTAACGCTTGTAATCTGCTTGCTTGTCACAATGATTGCAACGTCATACCAATTTAACCGTCAGGCACGCAAGTTAGATGAGGATTACAGGAATGAGTTGTCCGCGGCTGAAAACTTTGAGGGCTCCGGTGTGGACGGAAAAATTACACTAAAGCCCAAAAATTTCACGGGATCCGAGCAAAAAGTCGATGTCAAAATCTATTCAACACCCGGTTCCGAGTTGAAATCCTATCGCAAGTAATCATAAAACACCGAAAAAGGAGGTCAGCGCAATGCTCAAAAAGTTAAAATCCAAGCTAAAAAGCAAGTCGGGTCTTACGCTGACCGAAATGCTCATAACGGTAATTCTGCTGATGTTCTTCTCGTCAGCCTGCCTTTTGGGGATATCCACAGCTCTGAGCACCCGCAGGGAAATGATAAAAGCTGCCGATTCCGATATTCTTAGTTCCACGATTATGCAGTACATCTCCAACGAGCTGAGGCTGAGCCTTAATCCGGATGCCAGTGTCGCTGGCGTATTTTCTTATGACGGAGGTTCGACCTATGCAAATCTGACCTGCGGCGACTCGAAAATCTGGCTCGACGATGAAGGTCTGCTCATGCGTAGAATCGGAAATGTAAAAAAAGATGATGATTTCAATACTACGACCACTATTGACCATGAATATCTCGTCTTTAATCAAAAAGCCTACAGTGGCTTCAAACTTGATAAGTTGAGTTTTACTGTAGACCGTGATAAGGACACAATTACTTGTTCATTCGTCGTTGTAGACGATAGTGGCAATGAAAAAAAGACGGAATTCACCGTTACCCCGCTGACCCCGATAGAATAGCCTTTGCCCCATACCGTGTTTTGTCCATACCAAAGGCTGTCAAGCCAATCTACTTTACATAAACACCCACCGCAATTCGCAGTCATAGCGATTTTGCGGTGGGTGTTTTTTAATATGTGATACTGAACGAAAAATCAAATCATATCCGCCATAGAATAAAGTCCCGCGGGCTTGCTTGCAACAAATACAGCCGCGTTGACAGCTCCCACAGCGAAAACTTCCTTTGAAGCGGCGGAGTGGGAAAGGGTAATAACCTCGTCTCGTCCGGCAAAGATTATTTCATGCTCGCCGACGATGGTTCCGCCCCTGACCGAATGTATGCCGATTTCAGCCTTGTCGCGCTTTTTGCGCACGCTGTGGCGGTCGTAAACGTAAGAATACTTGTAGCCGGAAGCCTCGTTAATCGACTCCGCAAGCATCAGCGCAGTTCCGCTTGGCGCGTCAATCTTCTGGTTGTGGTGCTTCTCGATGATTTCAACATCATACTGCTCACCTAAAACCGATACCGCTTTTTTTGCAAGCTCCCGCATAAGATTTATGCCGATAGACATATTCGCGGTGAAGAATATCGGTATCTCGCTCGCCGCCGACTTGATTTTAGCAGTCTCCTCATCGCTGTAACCGGTGGAAGCAAGTACTAAGGCAGTGCCGTTAGTCTTTGCATATTCCAATAAACCGTCAAGTGCGGATGGGTGAGAGAAGTCGATAATAACGTCCGGCTTGCAGCTCAGCTCAGATGGCTTTGCAACGACTGTAAAGTCAGAGTACTTTTCACATACCTTGTCTATGCCTGCAATGACCTTTGTGTCGCTGCGGTTTGATATTATATCGTTTATGACCCTGCCCATCTTGCCGCAGCAGCCGCTTATTACAACGTTTGTCATAGCTTAATGACCGTCCTTTGTTTTTGTATTTTCATGTTCTTTTTAATTGCTGTAAATGACACTTACTTTACAATACCGTGTCTTTCAAGAACCGCTTGAAGAGCCTTTTTGTGCTCCTGTGAAAGCCTTGTAAGCGGCAGACGCAGGTTTCCCTCGCAGATTCCCGCCATCTCCAAGGCTTCCTTTATGGGTATCGGGTTGACCTCGCAGAACAAAGCATCGGTAAGGTCGTAATATTCTTTTGCGATATTTGCCGCCGCACCGAAGTTTCCTTCAAGGCAATACCTGCATATATCGTGTGTAACCCTCGGCAGTATATTTGACAGCACCGATATAACACCCTTAGCGCCAATTGACATCAGCGGAACTATCAAATCGTCATTTCCGCTGTAGACTGGCATATCATCCCCGCAGGTCGATATGATGCCCATAGCCGCGCCAACGTTTCCGCTGGCTTCCTTAACTCCGACTATCTGCGGGTGCTGGCTGAGTATCCTGTAGCTTTCAAGACTGATGCTGAACCCCGTCCGCGAAGGCACGTTGTAAATTATTGCCGGAAGTGAGGTCTGGGAAAGAATCCTTTCATAGTGCTTTATGATTCCCGCCTGCGTACATTTGTTGTAATATGGGGTTACAAGCAGCAATCCGTCCGCCCCGAAATCCTGTGCCGCCTTTGAGGTGCTTACGCAGTACTCGGTGTCGTTAGAGCCGGTCGAGCATATCACCGGAACTCTGCCCTTTACTGTCTCCACTGCGCATTTCATAAGCGCGCGATGCTCCTCAGCGGAAAGCACGGCATTCTCGCCGGTAGTTCCCACCGCAACAAGAGCGTCTATGCCCTCGCTTATTCCGAACTCTATCAGCTCTTTGTACTTCTCAAGATTCAATGAACCGTCCTTATTCATGGGGGAAACCAAAGCGGTTGCCGCACCGGTAAACAGCAGCTTTTTCATGTCGGTCATCCTTTCCTAAGAAATGTTAAGATGTTGTCTGCGGGTGAAAATTATATTAAATTAATCGAAATATCCCTTTGCAGCCAGAAGCTCTGCCAAAAGAACTCCTCCGCCTGCCGCGCCTCTTAATGTGTTGTGAGAGAGGCAGACGAACTTGTAATCGTACTGCGTATCCTCGCGCAGGCGACCTATCGAGATAGCCATGCCGCCCTCTAAATTGCGGTCGAGCTTGGATTGCGGGCGGTTATCCTCCTCAAAATAGTTCAAGAACTGCTTGGGAGCAGAGGGAAGCTTCAGCTCCTGCGGAACACCCGCAAATTCCTTCCATGCCGCAAGAATTTCCTCCTTGCTCGGCTTGTGCTCGAAGCTTACAAATACTGCGGCAGTGTGACCGTCCGAAACCGGAACCCTTAAGCACTGAGTGGTGATAGCAGGGGAGTCGGCTGTCTTGATGACGCCGCCCTCGATATGTCCCCAAACTTTTAGAGGCTCCTTTTCGGATTTCTCTTCCTCGCCGCCGATGTAGGGAATCAGGTTGTCAACCATCTCGGGCCAGCTTTCAAAGGTCTTTCCGGCGCCCGAAATTGCCTGATATGTACATGCCAAAACCTTCGTAATACCATATTTGCGTAACGGATGCAGCGCTGGAACATAGCTCTGAATAGAGCAGTTTGACTTCACCGCGATAAATCCGCGCTTAGTGCCAAGCCTTTCGCGCTGAGCCTTGATAATTTCGATATGCTCGGGGTTAAGCTCCGGAACGACCATAGGAACATCGGGGGTAAAGCGGTTTGCGGAGTTGTTTGATATGATGGGGCACTCAAGCTTTGCATAAGCCTCTTCAAGCGCAAGTATCTGATCCTTCTTCATGTCAACCGCGCAGAAGCAGAAGTCAACCGTTTCGGCAATTTTAGCCTTGTCGGCGTCTGCATCCATAACGATAATATCCTTGACGCTTTCTGGGATGGGTTCAGTCATAGCCCACTTTTCGCCGACGGCTTCGGTATAAGGCTTTCCGGCTGAGCGGGGGGAAGCCGCCAATACCTTGATTCTGAACCAGGGATGGTTTGCAAGCAGAAGAATGAATCTCTGACCTACCATTCCTGTCGCGCCTATAATGCCCACATTGTAAGTTTTCATGTTATTATCTTTCCTTTCGATAATGTTTTTAATTCAAAGCCGAAAAACAGTTGAAAAACCGATAAATATGTTCTATAATATATCAGATGCCGACGGTAATATCTTTTTCGACCCTTCGTTATACACATGCTATACATTTACATTATATCATGGCAAGCCAAAACAGTCAACCGAAAAAAGAGTTTATCGCATTAAATCCTTAAAAGATTGGAGATTTTACTTAAATGTTGGACATAAATGACCTTAAAAAGAGTGATTTTTACTATGACCTTCCGCAGGAGCTGATAGCTCAGACTCCCATTGAGCCGCGAAACCATTCACGAATGATGGTTATTGACCGCAAAACCGGAGCTATTTCTCATGACCGCTTCTATAATCTATGCAACTATTTAAAAAAGGGTGATACCCTTATAGTAAACGATTCGCGGGTGCTTCCGGCAAGGATATACGGCGAAAAGGAAGTTAACGGCACATTTATCGAATTTCTTCTGTTGGAGCAGCGGGCGAATATGGTTTGGGAGATCCTCTGCCGCCCCGGAAAAAAAGCCAAGGTCGGAACTGTTTTCAGCTTCGGAGGAGGTAAGCTGAAGGCTGAAATAATAGAAGTCTTGGAGGATGGCAACCGCGTTGCTAAGTTTTCCTGCGACGGAAGCTTCTACGCCGTCTTAGACGAGATAGGTCAGATGCCACTTCCGCCATATATCACGAAAAAGTTAGAGGATAAGGAGCGCTATCAGACAGTCTATTCCAACGAGATAGGCTCAGCTGCCGCACCGACAGCGGGGCTTCATTTTACCACTGAACAGCTTGAAGAACTTAAAGCCATGGGAATAAACATAGGTAAAGTGACCCTGCACGTAGGATTAGGCACATTCCGACCGGTGAAGGAAGATAGAGTGCTCGACCATAAGATGCATTCCGAGCATTATGAGCTTCCGCCTGAAACTGCGGAGCTGATTAACAAAACCAAGCGCGAGGGCGGAAGGGTCATAGCAGTTGGCACAACCTCCTGCCGCACGCTTGAAAGCGTCGCCACCATCAACTCAGGGAAAATCGTCCCGGCGGAGGGGAATACCGATATCTTTATATATCCCGGCTACGAATTCAAGTGTATTGACGGTCTTATAACCAACTTCCATCTTCCCGAAAGCACCCTTATTATGCTGGTTTCGGCGTTCGCGGCGCTGTGCGCATCCAGCGGCGCGCCGCTTGCGTCCATCGCGATGGGGCAGCGGAACCACGAGAAGGCGGAGGGGATTTTGGGCAGCTGCACGGCGCTGCTGCTGTGCGTTTCGGCAGTGCTGACGGTTGTGCTTTCCTGCTTCTACACGCCGATTCTGCTGGCGTTCGGCGCAACGGAGGATGCCCTGCCCTACGCTCAGCGCTATATTGCCATTTACAGCCTCGGCACGGTGTTCGTGCAGCTGTCTCTCGGCTTGAACCCGTTCATCACCGCGCAGGGCTTCTCCAAGGCGGGGATGCTGACGGTGCTGATTGGCGCGGTGCTGAACACGCTGCTTGACCCGCTGTTCATCTTCGTTTTCCACATGGATGTGCAGGGCGCGGCGCTGGCGACGGTGATTTCGCAAGCCGTGAGCGCGGCGTTCGTCCTGCGCTTCCTGACGGGCAGGCAGACGATACTGCACCTGAAGCGCCGTCTGCTGCGGCTGAACTGGAAGCTGCTTGCGCCGTGCGTGGCGCTGGGACTCGCGCCGTTCATTATGCAAAGCACGGAGAGCCTTGTGTCCGTGTGCTTCAACACATCGCTGCGCGCGGCAGGCGGCACCCTCGCCGTCGGCACGATGACCATCTGCTCCACGCTGATGCAGTTTGCGCTGCTGCCCCTGCAGGGGCTTTCGCAGGGCGCGCAGCCGATTATCTCCTTCAACTACGGCGCGAAGCACCCGGAGCGGGTGAACGCCGCGTTCCGGATACTGCTGATTTCGTGCTTGGCGTTCTCGGCGGTGCTGGGGCTGACGTGCATCTTTGCGCCGCAGATTTTTGTCTATCTGCTGACCCCGGACGCGGCGCTGCGGGAGTACGCAATTCCATGCGTGCGCCTATACATGGCGGGCGTGACGATTTTCGGCGCGCAGATTGCGTGTCAGCAGACGTTTGTGGCACTTGGGAATGCGAAGTGCAGCCTATTTCTGGCGTGCCTGCGGAAGCTGATTCTGCTGATTCCGCTGGTGTATCTGCTGCCGCTGTTCATTCCGGACACGGTGTTTGCGATTTTCCTCGCCGAACCGATTGCGGATGTTTTGGCGGTGCTGTGCACGGTGACGCTGGTACCCGCCGTTATGAACATGACGCTGCCGGCCTGATTCACCGCGTGGTGGCTAGTACCGGCACTGTTGAGGTGACGAATTACTACGACCCTGCCGGCCGTATTACCGAACAGGACACCGAATACGGTCGTCGTGTTCGCTACCGCTACCTGCCGAATGGCATCACTGACGTTTCTAACGAAGACGCCTCCTACACGAACCTGTGGGTCAATGACCAGTACGCACGTCTGACCGCCATTGTTGATGCGGAAGGTGGGCGTAGTAGCTATGCCTACGATGACTTTGGCAACCGTGTGAGTGTGGTAGACCGCGATGGTTCTCGCATTACCCGCTACAGCGATGAGCGCGGCCGTATTATTCGTGAGGTCACCGATGAGGGCGCTGAAACCCTCTTTGCTTATGACGAGCAAGACCGCGTAGTCTCCGTGGCAATGAGCGCTATTGAGACGGATCCGCGCGCTCGCCGTGCCGCCCGTCTGGCTCGTCGTGCCCGCCTGAAGGCTGAGGCTCAGGGCCGCGCCCTCGATGAGGCTACTTCGGGGCAGGAGTTTGCCCAGAGCCCTGCCGTAAGCCCAATGACTATGGTGACTTACGAGTACGCGAATGATTTTGAGCGTAACCCTTCTTCTATGACTGACGGCAACGGTCATGTGACCCGTTTTGAGTGGGCTGACGGCCTGCTGCAGCGTGTGGTGAGCCCTGAGGGTGTTACTGTCTCCTTGGAGTATGACGAGTGTGGTCTGCTGACCGGTATTCGTAA
>CALDFS010000277.1 GCA_937942105.1 uncultured Ruminococcus sp.
TTGAACCGCTCCGGGATGTCGTAGTACTCCCGATACCAGCCCATTTTCTGGGTGTAGTCGTGCAGGGTGTTGAACTTCCATGATATCTGACTTAAGGAGGAAGCAAGACTTCCCACCGCCGAAAGCATGAACACGAAGTCACCGGGGGTGATTTTGCCATCGAACAGCATTGCGGTCAGGAAAAAGTAGGATATTCCGTTGCGGATGGTGTAAAGAAGCACTCCCGACAGCCTCTGAATGCACCAGCGGGTCTGCTCGTTCTTATAAAGTCTTAGAGATTCACCCTGAAACTGCTTAAACATATCGTCTATCCAGCCGCGCATACCGTAGATTTTTATGTCCTTCGCGTATTCAAAGTTGGATGAAAAACCGGCTATGTAGCCCTTGCGCCTGTTAACGTCTGCATTTTCGTCGGCATGGTCGCGGGCGTACTTCATATTTGCCCGGCTGAAAAGATAGTAAATCGCCGCTTCGATGATGACCGTAACCAGTATCCAGGGCGAAACAATAGTTATAATCGCCGCGCAGGACGCCATGCCAAGAATCGAGCTTATTATTTCCGCAAGCGTGTTATACATATTGTTCGCCGCGCCGCTGGTGGTGGAAGCGTCGGAGGACACCTTGCTTTCAATCCGCCTGATTTCGGGGTCGTCGGTGTTCTGAAAATCGGTTGTGAGCTGGAACATTGTAAGCTCGTTCTGGTATTTCATGGGAAGATAAAAATGATATCTCCCCCTCCGACTTTTTGTGTAGGAGGACACTATCCCCAACACCAGCAAAATAAGGTAGTACCCTACCACCAGAACGGCGATATCCCATGCTTCCCGCCCCATGGTTATAGCGTCGATAACCAGCTTGGGGAAATACATCCCGGCAAGCATGGTAAACAGCTCTATGGGATATCTGGGAAGGTCGAAAAGTATTCTTTCCTTTGCCCAACGCCACTCGTTTTTCAGGGCGTACATTATGTTTGATATCCCCGAATACTTAGGCTTTTCTTTTGTCTTCATTCAATCACCTCGAGAATTTGATGATTTCAGTATAGCAAAAAAAATCTTACGTGCACATTTTCCGCACGAAATGCAGTTTTTTTGCACGAATTGCATTTTATCGCTGCAAAAATGGTCGGATGACTATGATTATATGTCACCCGACCCTATACTTTACCTGTTATTGAGCAACACTTCGGTTGCAAACACTCCGCTTTCGTTCTGCCTGTTCACCGTTCCGCCGTTGCGGCGCGCTATACTGTCAACCCGCATAAGCCCTACTCCTCTGCCCTCGCCCTTGGTGGAAAGATATTTTCCGCCGATTTTATGTGGTTCAGTCGCCGTGGAATTCGTCACCGATATGTACAGCTGCGCCTTCATCATGCCGATATAGATTCGTATAAATCTCTCCTCTGGCGGCAGAGGGAGCACCGCTTCTATGGCGTTGTCTAAAAGATTTCCTATAATCGCGCAGAGGTCTATTTCAGATATCTTCAAATCGTCTGGCACCCTTGCCACAGCGTCAACCGGAATATCCTTGGACTTAATCAGCGTCAGCTTGGAGTTAAGAATCGCATCTACGGTTACGTTTCCTGTCTTTACAACGCTGTCGACCTCGGTCAAATCCTTATTCAGCTTCCAAAGATATTCGCGGGTACGGTCATCATCCCCCACAAGTGCTAAAAGCGCCTGAATGTGGTTGTGATAGTCGTGCCGCCAGCCCCGCATTTTGGCGTATATGCTCTGCACCTCTTCAAAGTGCTTTTCTATCAAATCATCCTGATAAGCCGCCACCCGCTTTTCAAGAAGCCTGTCCGCGATTCTGGAAAAAATCATCTTGCATCTCTCCTGTAGTATCTAATGAACTCCTCGGCGACCGTTTTGCGCATACTGCGCGATACCGGAATCTTGGTGCCGCAATCAAGGGTAACGCTATCCCCTGAAACCGAGCTGACATATTTAAGCCCGACTATGTAAGAGCGATGGCATCTTATAAATCCGTCGCCGAGCATTTTTTCCGCTTCTGATATGCTAACGCTCAAATCGTAGGTTTTGCCGCCTGCTTTCACCGCAGTCGTATGCCCCAGCGCGGCTATATACTCGATGTCGCAAAGCCTGAGCTTGATGTTCTCCGTCCCCGAGCGGAAGATAACCGTTTCCGGCTCGCCCTTTTCGCCGCACAGCTTTGCCGCACGGTTAAGAACCTCAAACAGCTTTTCGGAGTTCACCGGCTTTAAAAGGTAGTGAAGCGCAGAAACGTCATACCCCTGCGAAATGTAATCCGGAAAGCCGGTTATGAATATTATCTGAGCCGTTTCCGAACGCGAACGCAGGGTACGCGCCAGCTCCACGCCGTTCATCCCGGGCATTTCAACGTCTAAAAGCAGAATATCCGGCTTTTGCTCATCATAAGAAAACAAAAGCGAATCCGCCGAAGGAAATTCAAACGTGCAAACGGCAGTTCCCGACTTATCCGACCAGTCGAGAACCAGTGATTTTATATATCCGCGTTGAAGCGCATTGTCGTCGCAAAGGGTGATATTAAGCATATTGGCTCCTTGAAATTTGTTAAAACAAATATAGCACATCACCGCAAAGAAATCAAGATTAAGGGAATAAGCGGCAACTAAAAACCTCTCCGGCAGAGCTTCCGCCGAAGAGGTTTTTACGGTCTTATCTTATGGCATCCTTCATGGACTTAACGTATTCGCCGACGTATTTCGGCGAGTCCTTGCCATACCTTTCAATCAGCTTTATAATCGCCGAGCCGACTATTGCGCCGTCTGAAATATCCGCCATCTTTTTAGCCTGCTCGGGCGTGGATATCCCGAAGCCTATTGCGCAGGGGATTGACGTATTCTGCCTTACAACATTAACAATCGAAGCTAAATCAGTCTTGATTTCGCTCCTTGTACCTGTAACACCGAGACTCGAAACGATGTACAAAAAGCCCTCCGCCTCCCTGGCTATCATGGCGATTCTGTTCTCCGAAGTCGGTGCGATAAGCGATATCAAATCAACACCGTACTTATGACATATGGGCAGGAATTCATCCTTTTCCTCATATGGCAAATCCGGCAGGATAAGCCCGTCTATGCCGATATTCCTGCATGTTGATATAAACCTTTCCGCGCCGTAGGAGAATACAACGTTTGCGTATGTCATAAACACCATCGGGATGGTAACATCACGGCGTATCTCCCTTACAAAATCGAAAATCTTATCTGTAGTGATTCCACCGCTCAGCGCGCGTATGTTTGCGCCCTGAATAACAGGTCCCTCGGCGGTAGGGTCGGAAAAAGGAATTCCAAGCTCTATAAGGTCGGCGCCGTTTTCAACCATGGCTCGGATGGCGGAGGCGGTAGTCTTCAAATCGGGGTCGCCGCAGGTGATAAAAGGAATGAACGCCTTACCGTTTTCAAACGCTTTACTTATATTACTCATGGATATCCTCCCCTCTGTATCTTGCAATGGCGGCGCAGTCCTTATCACCCCTGCCGGAAATTGTTATTACAATGATTTTGTCCTTACCCATTTCCGGCGCGATTTTCATGGCATACGCCACTGCATGGGCTGATTCTATTGCGGGAATAATTCCCTCGGTCTTTGCTAAATACTCAAATGCGCAGACCGCCTCGTCATCGGTTATCGGCACATATTCCGCCCTGCCAATGTCGCTCAGATACGCGTGCTCGGGTCCGATTC
>CALDFS010000278.1 GCA_937942105.1 uncultured Ruminococcus sp.
GGCGGCATAATAGGGCAGCCCCAACACGTCGGAGGCAATCTCCATGCCGTATTTGCCCTGGTACTGGATGTTGTGGATGGTGAACACCGTCTTGATATTTCCCAGATCCTTCTGATTTTTGTAGAAGACGTTGTAGTACACAGGAACAAGCGCCGTCTGCCAGTCGTTGCAGTTTAAGATATCCGGGATAAAGTCGATATGCTTTATCATTTCAAGTACCGCGCGTGAGAAGAAGGTGAAACGCTCCGCGTCGTCATAGTGACCGTAGATTCCGTTGCGCTTGAAGTAGTATTCGTTATCCAAAAGATAGTAGGTAACGCCGTTTGCCACGCCCTTGAAAACTCCGCAGTACTGATTTCTCCATGAAACCGGAACAAAGAAGTTTGTAACATATTCAAGGCTTTCGCGCAGCTCCCATTTTATTGCGGAATAAAGCGGCATAACCACCCGGCAGTCGTGTCCGGCTTCATTCAACGCTCTTGGCAGAGAGCCTGCAACGTCCGCCAAACCGCCCGAGGCTATATATGGCAGAGCCTCGCTTGCCGCATAAAGTATTTTCATCTTATCAATCCTTTCCTGAATAAATCGATAAAAGAATTAAAGAACACGCTTTTTCGAGATGTAAAGCGGGCTTCCCTCAGCCGAAGAAATGCAAAGCTCATCGCCTATCTTAACGTTTTTATCGGTGATGATGTTTGAAATCTCGGTGGATTTGCCTATTTCGGTGTCCTGCATTAAAATGCAGTTGCGGACTACAGCGCCCTTTGCAACCTTTACTCCGCGGAAGAGGATGGAGTTTTCAACAATACCGTTGATAACGCATCCGTCGGCAACTAAGGAATTATTTACCGAGCTGTCAAGACCGTATTTAGAAGGTGCATCGTCGCGGACCTTGGTGTAAACAGGGCGCTTTTTAAGGATGAGCTTTTCAAGATTCTCGGAGTTCAAAAGATCCATATTAGCGTTGTAATAGCTTTCAAGGTCGCAGATTCTTCTGTAATAGCCGGTGTATTCGTAGGTGCGGATGTTGAGCTTATCCGTCATCGCCTGCAAAACATCCTTGCCGAAGTCGCACTTTCCACGGGGAACAAGGTCGTCTACCAAGTCAATAAGCAGTTGCTTTTTAAGGATGATAACGCCCAAGCCCAGGGTATAGTGACCTGCCTTTGCAGGATTGATTATTACCGAGCTTACTCTGCCGTCGCCAAAGGTTTCAAAGCAGAAGGCATCGGCGGTTTCCGTAGCGGTATAATCGCCGGTAACGGTTACACAGGTTATATCCGCTCCGCTTTCAATGTGAGCGTCAACAACCTTTGATAAATCCTCGCTTGCTACAACGTTGCAGTCGCATAAAACAACGTATTCGCAGGGAGTCTTCACAATATAGCCGATTGCGCCCTTTAAAGCTTCAAGCTTGCCGTTGTAAAGACCTGTTGTTCTGCCGTAAGGCGGCAGGATGGTAAGTCCGCCGTCGGAACGGGCTAAATCCCACTGTCTGCCCGAGCCTACATGGTCTAATAGCGACTGGTAATTTGATTTTGTTATGATTCCCACAGTTGTCATTCCCGAATTGACCATCGAGGAAAGCTGGAAATCTATAAGTCTGAATCTTCCTCCGAATGGTACAGAGCCCATGGTTCTGTTTGATGAAAGCTCCGGAAGGGATTCATCATGTGAGTTGGCAAAGATTATGCCCAAAACATTTGTCATATTATAGCTCATAATTTCATTCTCCTACCTATCTTTAAATGTCCGCCGAGATTATCTGCTTGGGCGAAACAACCTTTCCGGCTCCTATTGTAACATTATGTCCGACAACGGCTACTCCCCATTCGTCCTTATTGGCGATGGTTTCGGGTCTTGCTCCTACTACCGCTCCCGCCTCGATAACACTGTCCTCGCCAACGATTGAATACTCTACTACTGCGCCCTTCTTAACTGTCGCTCCCGGCATAAGGATGGAGTCCATTACCACTGCGCCCTCTTCAATTGTAACTCCGCCCGAGATGATGGAGAACTCAACCGAACCGTCGATAACGCAGCCGGTAGTAACCATCGAGTTCTGAACGGTAGCCTTCTTGCCGATAAGCTGCGGCGCGCGCGAATCGTTATTGGAATAAATCTTCCATGCAGGGTCATAGAGGTCAAGCGACACTGTCGGGCTTAAAAGATCCATATTTGCTTCCCAAAGGCTGTCTATTGTTCCAACATCCTTCCAATAGCCCTCGAAGCGATAGGCATACAGTCTTTCGTGATTTTCGAGCAATGCCGGGATTATGTTCTTGCCGAAGTCCTTGGTGGCTTCCTTGTCGTTTTCATTGTCTATAAGATATTTTTTAAGGGTGGGATATGAGAATATGTAAATACCCATAGAAGCAAGAGTTGATTCGGGAACCTTGGGCTTTTCAACGAACTTGGTTATCTCGCCCTCGTCATTGGTCGACATGATGCCGAAGCGGGAAGCTTCCTCATACTCAACGTTTAAAACGGCTATTGTGCAGACCGCGTTCTTTTCCTTATGGTAACGGAGCATGTCGGAATAGTCCATCTTATAAATATGGTCGCCCGAAAGGATTACAACATACTCGGGGTCGTACCTGTCGATAAACGAAAGGTTCTGATAGATGGCGTTTGCGGTTCCTTCATACCACTGAGCGCCGGAGTTGGACTGGTAAGGCGGAAGTATATGAACACCGCCGTGGATTCTGTCTAAGTTCCATGCCTGACCGTTTCCGATGTAATCGTTCAGAACAAGGGGCTGATACTGGGTCAAAACGCCTACTGTGTCAATACCGGAATTGACGCAGTTTGAAAGAGGAAAATCGATGATTCTGTACTTTCCTCCGTAGGGTACGGCAGGCTTGGCGACGTTTTTGGTAAGTGCATACAATCTTGAACCCTGTCCGCCCGCCAGAAGCATTGCTACACATTCTTTTTTGTTATACATTTGTGCTCTTCCTTTCGTTTATCTTACTTTTTGGTTGTTTTCTTTGGTTTGCTTTCTTTTGTCTGCATAGGCTTTCTGCCGGTCGGAGCTTTTTTCACCTTGAAATACATCACCGACATTGCGGGGATATCAATAGCAATCGACTGCTCAAAGCCGTGCATAGGCTCCTTTTCAGCCTTTATGGGAGGATTTGCATAGGGGCTTCCATCCTTTGATGAGGAGTTGAACACCTCGGTATAGGTTCCCCTATACGGCACGCCGAAGCGATAGCCCTTGCGCTCAACCGGCACGAAGTTGCACACGGCTATTATTTCGCGACCTTCCCTATCCATTCTGCGGAAGATGATTATGCTTTGGGTATAATCGTCCGCCGATATCCACTTAAAGCCCTCCCACGAGTAATCCTCCTGCCACATCGGGGGGTTATCAAGGTAGAATTTATTCAGATTCTTTACGAATTCCTTGAAATTGCGGTGGTTTTCATACTCCTCCACCATGAACCATTCAAGACCGGATTCATAATCCCATTCTCTGAACTGGGCGAATTCCGAACCCATGAACAGCATTTTCTTTCCGGGGTGAGCCATCATATAGCTCAGGAACACCTTATCCTGCGCAAACTTAAGCTTGGTATCGCCCGGCATTTTGTTTATCAGCGAGCCTTTTCCGTGCACCACCTCGTCGTGCGAAATCGGAAGTATGAAATTCTCGGAAAAAGCGTAGAACAGTGAAAAGGTCAGCTGACCGTGATGGTCCTTTCTGAACAGCGGGTCCATCGACATATATTTCATCATGTCGTTCATCCAGCCCATGTTCCACTTGAAGTTAAAGCCCAGTCCCCCGATATCGGTGGGCTTGGTCACATTGGGCCATGCGGTGGATTCCTCGGCAATCATTATGGCATTGGGGATTCTTGCAAAAACAGCGCGGTTCAGCATCTGCAAAAACTCAACAGCTTCAAGGTTTTCGTTTCCGCCGTTTTTGTTGGGGCGCCACTCGCCGCCCTGCCTGTCGTAATCCAGATATAGCATTGAAGCAACGGCGTCAACCCTTAAGCCGTCAACATGGAACTTTTCAAGCCAGTGCACGGCGTTGGATATCAGGAAGGAGCGAACCTCGTTCCTGCCGAAGTCGAACACCCTTGTTCCCCAGCCCTTATGCTCCATCTTCAAAGGGTCGGCATATTCATAGCAGGGCGAGCCGTCGAACTCGAAAAGCCCTGCGCCGTCCTTCGGGAAATGCGCGGGAACCCAGTCGAGTATTACGCCTATTCCCGCCTGATGGAACTTATCTATCATCCTCATAAAGCCCTCGGGCGAGCCGAACCGCGAGGTCGGAGCGAAATATCCTATTACCTGATAGCCCCATGAGCCGTCATAGGGGTATTCGGTAAGCGGCATGAATTCAACGTGGGTATAGCCCATTTCTTTTACATAGGGGATAAGCTCCTCCGCTGCCTTTTCGTAGCTGAAAAAGTTACCGTCGGGGTACTGCTTCCATGAACCTAAGTTTACCTCGTAGATATTCATGGGAGCGTCATACAGCGGTCTTTGCGAACGATTAGCCATCCATTCGCCGTCTTCCCACTTATAGCCGGATATATCGAATATCTTTGTTCCGGTGGAGGGCTTGGTTTCCATGTGGATACCGTATGGGTCGGCCTTCATCCTTGACGACCCATCCTTCCCGCGGATGCAGTATTTATAGGTTGTAAACTGCTTTATGCCCTTTATTTTTGCTTCCCAAATGCCGCCGTATATGCGCGAGCAGGGGTTTGCCAAAGCATCCCACCCGTTGAAATCGCCAGCCACGGAAACGCTTCTTGCATTGGGCGCCCATACTCTGAAAACGTATTCATCCCCAAAAATGCAGTGTGCGCCTAAAAAATCGCCCGAGCTGTAGTTAGTGCCAGCAAGAAAGCTGTCTATCTGCTGTCTGAGCCAAACGTTATCAGACATCTGATCACTTCCTTCGTTATTGTCATTTCATGGCAGAAGCCGCTGCTTTTATCCTGATTTTCATGCAGACATACTGCCTCATAATTTTCATACTATTATTATACTAAATGCTGAGTAATATTGCAAGTTTTTTTGACACATTTTTCAGAAAGTCACATTTTGCAACATATATATTTGTGCATTTCGACTATAAATTATTCATCTTCAGAAAGCTTGATGACCAGAATTGTAATATCGTCGGAGGTTTCGGGAGTAATCGCCCTGCAAGCCGCTGTTCCAAGCATAGAGGCTATGGTTTCGGCGTCCGATTCCATTATGTCGGATATGCAGGATGGCTCTATGCCGTTAGCGCCGTCGGTCATCATAATAACTGTGTCGCCGCTGACGGCAGTATATGAGGAATGCACAGCCTCAACGCCGTCCATTATCCCTGCGGGATATCCTCCGCCTGGGACTATTGCCGCCTCGCCGCAGCTGACAATGAAGCTTTTGCAGCCGCCGCATTTGTAGAAATCCATAGCTCCGGTTATAAGGTTTACGCGCATAAGATCGAGGGTGGCAAAGCTCTCCTCAGCGATGCTGCATTTTAAGTACTCCGCCGAAAGGGTTATGGCGGATTCGGGCGGATATCCCGCCGCAAGAAGCTCCTTCAGAGTGTCCACAAGTATTCGTGAGCAGATGCCCGCCTCCTTGCCGGTTCCCATACCGTCCGAAACTGCGGCATACATATACTGCCCTGCGCCGAACACGCTCATATAGTCGCCGCTGGGCTTGCCATGCTCACGCGGTCTTTTAAAGCTTCCCGATTCCGCCGCCATGCCGCTCTTCGGCAAAATTTCAAGCCTTGTATAGCCGCCGGCTTCGCTTCTTTGCGCTCTGCGATACAGCGCTCCGGTCTGCTGTTCTATGGCTTTAACAAACCTTTGCCCGCTCACCCTTTCGCCGCTTTTAAAATAAGCGCGGCAGAAGCCCTCAGGCGTGATATATGCCTCGCCTATGCCGGGCTGCGAAAGCTCCATCCGTCTTTCTTCGGCGTGCTTTACCGCTGGGGACAGTGCGGACGCCATCGAGCGGAACATTCCCAGCCGCCTTGAAGCTTCAAGCCGGTCTGCCGATTCCGATTTCAGCTTTCTTTCGGCTTCCTGTGCCGAGCGGCGCATCTCGTCAAAATGTATGCAGACATGGGATGGTGCCTCTATCGAGTCTTCGGAATCAGATGAAAAGCAGCCGGAATATTTTTCGCAGTTCATACACACTCCGGCGTAAACCATATCTCCGACCGAAGGCTGTTCTGCCGTATGAGCGGATTCAAGCCGCGCCGAAAGCTTTTCAAGGGCGTTAGCCATAAACGCTCCGCGCCCGTCGGAAGGCTCCTGCCAAGCGTATGCCTTCCTGCCCGCTGCGGGAAGAGCTTCAAGGGCTTTTTCGGGAAGAAGCGCGAATGCTGTCGCTCCTGCCAGGCAGCATATGCAGTCGGCAAGCAGACCGCCGCTCTGGGAAACAGCAAGAATCAGCAGCAAGGCAAAAGCTGTATATCCTGCCGTCAGAATCCGGCTTTTGCGCACCGCCGTTGGGCAGAGTATGACCGCTATAGCTGCGGCGAGCGCGAAGGCATCAAGCTGCCCTGTGCCGAGAACAAACCCCGCGCAGGCGAATCCCGAAAAAAGAGCCGCCTCTGCCTTGGGCAGAAGGTATACAGCCCATGCCGCCGCAAAGGCAAGCGCCGCCCTGCCAAGGCTGACCCCGCCATAGCCGTATGCGCAGAGCGCGCAGACCGAAAGCATAATAAGTATCTGAATATCAAAAGCGTCCATGCCCTTTATATCGGTTAAAGACGGTGTTCTGAACGCCGAGGAAAAGGCATATACCGCCATTGCGCAGACTATGCACCCCACAGCCGCAGGCAGGAAGCTTAAAGGCGTCTGACCTGCCAGCACCGCAAAAATAAGCCGTATGGAGAAGCTGCAAAGCCCTGACGATATTGCCGCCGCAAAAGGGTATCTGCGCTTGCTTTCGTTTGCGAACCAAAGCCGAACAAGTATTCCCACCGCCGCAGAGGCAAGCATTGCCGCCAAGCTTGGCTCTATGCCGAAAATCAGCGATGATATAAAAGCACCCGCAAGCGACAGAGCGCCGTATGCCGCAGGAAGGCAGGCTGCAAGCACCGGCAGGAAGGCTCCCTTTTCTCCGAGCATTGCCGCCGGCATAAGAACGGCTTATCAGGCATTTCAGTGCTGATTTGTAAGTTATTTTTGCTGATATCGACGCTGTTTTCATAGTTTTACCATTCCTTTTTAATCTATTTTATAGGTAAAAATATTCTACAGCAGAGCCAAAGAGGTTTTTGTCGGAATGGCAGTATCGAAAAATGTCAAGATAGAATAAAACAGCAAGCTCTGAAAGAATCTCTTTCAGAGCCTGCACTGCAAAAAATATAATACTATTATTCTTCTAAAAATCGATTAAATATCTTTGTGTACCCCTTGAAAAAATTAGGAAAGGACAAAAGTGAAGTCAAGCTCTCGGTATCTCTTCAAGGAGCTGAAGTACGATTATCAAAGTAATAGAAGAACCCCCATCCCATGACTGGGCGAACAAACCCACCACCGAGGAACGGCAGTAAACCCAAGCCATCAAACTCTCACACCAGCAGGAAGTTAAAAGTGCGGAATAGGGGT
>CALDFS010000279.1 GCA_937942105.1 uncultured Ruminococcus sp.
GATTTCGGACGACTTCACGGTCGGCGAGGATGGCATCTCCCCGCTCCCAACAAGAACCATTCAGCTTAATACCGAATTCGAGGTTGAGGGATACAAGTTTGTGGTGGACGAAATAACCATCTCGCCAATGAGCGTTGAGTTCACAGTTACGGATGAGCTGCATCAGGTTATGGAAATCGGTGATATGCACTTCAATGCAATAAACCTGTTCTTCTCCTTTGGATTCAGCAAGGAATATGACACATTATTGCACGTTCCTCTTGGGGATACGCTGAGGGAAGATTATGTACCCAAATATCCATCTCAGGAAGAGACAGAAGCGTTTTATAAGTTCAAGGAGGAGCATGGCCTGTATAAAGAAAATTATGAGCTTGGCTTTGAGCTTGCGGAGGATGCGAAAAAGTACTGGCGTGGCGGCAGCTATACAAGGGAGCTTATTTTGGGCGATGACAGTGACTACAACGCCATAACTATTAAAGCACATTTCTCGGGACCGATATACGAAGATGAAATACTTGCCATCGGATTCTTTAAGGATACAGAAGAAATTCCCCCATATGATGAACGCTACGGACATTATATCGATGTAGAGGTTTGGAGGAATAACGCAGAGTAGCAAATAGGCACTGCCCCGCTCAGGCATGTCACATAATAAAAAGAGTTAGCGCTATTGTGTGCTAACTCTTTTTATTATGGATGGTTACTTGTATTTAATCGTGATTATCCGAATTACCCATGCTTCTCATAACGCCTTCGATTTTTGTGTATTCATAGGTAACTACAGAAGACTGCGAAAGGCCGTCCCAGGTGGATTCTTCCTTTATGAGGCAGTTGTTTTCATCGTATGTGTAAATATTGGAATAGATAATATTTCTTTCGGCATCGTAGCCATACGTTGAAATCGGTCTGTCGTCGGCACCGTTTGTATACACGATTTTCGATGTAACATTGTCATTGGCATCGTAATAGCATTCGGTCATGGTTGTGTCTGTGCGCTCATATGTGGAATAATTGCTCAGCTTGCCATCGGAATCATAGTTTTCAATGCGTACAAGATTCTCGTCAACCGATTCGGTTTTCGAAAATATCACGCCGTTATTATAAGTTGTTGCAACTTCCCTGCTGCCGTCAATTTCTACCTCTGTCCTCAATTCTTCATTGCCATCTTCGCCATAAGTAATATCAAGAACAAGCTTGCCATCAGAATTAAATATATTCTTGTATGCAGGAGCTTCACTATCACCTTTATAGCCGATTGTAACTGAATTACCGTCTTCATCCTGCGAATACTCATATCTTTCGGAATACTCCCAATCGGTTCTGTAGTCTTTATCATAGGACGATAAAGGTCTACCCTTTTCATCATATTCATAGGTCTGATTTTCAATGATATCGCCGTTTTCGTCCTTATGAATTCTGCTTACAACGTTTCCATTTGAGTATTCGATATCAACGGTTTCGTAATGCTCAAGGTCGGTTGTGTAATATTTTATCTGAGATATCATGTTCGGCTCGGAGTATATATATGAATAGCTCATGCCATCGCCCATAAGCTTTTCATTGCCGTCATAGCATATGCTCGACATAAGCTGGTGCTTGCCGTCGTATTCATCAACCTGCTTTTGATAAACTTCTCCATCCTCAGAAAGATAATAAGTAATATCAGTGCTGTAATCGGGATACTCGTACTTAAATCCGCTGCCGTTTGATTCTATTGCCGAAAGCAGCCTGCCCTCGGAATCATAGGTGTACTTCACTTCGGTCACCGTACCGTCGCTGTCTACCCTTTTTTCGCTTGAAAGGTACATATCCGTCTGTATATCTTCATAAAGGATTACCTCGCCGTCAGAATCAGCTTGCGCATCGGTTACACTTTCCGTAGTACCCTCCGGCTGGGAATCGACCGGGTCAGAGACGTTCTGCGAGCTGTCGGTGGCTACAGAGTTACTGTCGGTATGGTCTGTATTGGTATCGCCGCAGGCGGCAAATATCAAACAAATAGAAAGTGCTAAAATGAATAATGCTTTTTTCATGATAAATTATCTCCTTTAACTTATTTCGGTAATCATTTTAGCACCGTTGATGGGCATTGTCAACAATATTATTACTACAGTTCGGTTACAGTTCGGTAACAGAATCTGCAAAAATAAATTGATACAGTTGACATAAAGCGTCCCGGTCCTATTAACAAGACCGGGACTGTACGAGGGATCTATTCCTCTGTGTTTTTCCAACCGTTCACTCTTGTGATTTCGCAGAAGCCATCCTCGCCATATTCCTTGCTGAAATCATAAGTATACGAAAGGAAATCTATACCTTGAATGTCGTCAAGGCTTGTTGCAGACTCGAAAACAAATGTTTGCTCATATACATACATATTAAGAGTTCCGTCGGGATTCAGAGGCCATAAATCAAGCGGAACACCCTTTTTGAGCCTGCATACTTTTGCCGCCTCGGGTGTAAAAACTACTTCGGGAATATAATGTATATCATGCAAATTGTATTCATTTATAACCCCATAAACTATATCTATCCATTCTTCATGAGATATGCCTTCCTCGCCGCCAAAGCCCGGCAGGTAGCCCATCTTATTGCCACTCTCATCAAGCACCGGAAGCCACGGATATTCCACCGGCGACTGGAATCCATCCAGCTTTGCTGTTCCCCAGAAGTGCAGACCGCCATACTCCAAAAGCTCCTTATCCATATCCTCGATGGTGACCTTCAGGCTTGTTGCCGTATGCTCAAGCTTGGTAATGCGGAAATGAGTTCCCGAAAGCTCGAAATCGGTATTCGGATAAAGAACTGTTGCCGGAAGCTCTTCGACATTGTCTGCGTCGAAATCGAAATCAATTTCAAGCTTGTCAGCGTAATCCGTTCTATCCTCTGCAATGGTGACATTGCCGTCATCGGCGGTGATTGTCGGAATCAGCGAAAGACCCTTTATTTCAAAGTGATACTTTCCGCTCTCCCAAACCACGGTTTCGCTCTGCCATTTAGTGCTCATTTCGGCGGGCACTATCAGCTGCAAGGAGATATCCTGCGCGGGCTCTTCAATTTCATACAGGGTTGAGCCGGATAATATCAGATTCTCGTTGTCAAGCTTTCTTGTACCGCTTGGAAGCTCCATATTATATTTGCGCGGCTCCCCTTCTGCTCTGTAATCAAGGCATATGCTGTCATAGACCAAATAGCCTGGCTCAAAGCCTTCGGGATTGCTAAGGGTTATATTAAGAATGTAGTTGTCACCATCCTTTGCAATATTTCTTACCGTCATAGCGGCTGCCTCGCCGGTATCTGTCTGGTTGATTACCATTGCGTGCGGCTCGATATACTCCTGTTCCCGCATGAAAAGTGCGCTCAGCGCAGCAGATATTTCCGCCGCGTTTGCAACGCAGGTTATTGCAAGCGCAACGCACAGCATCGCCGCCACGGCTATTGTCGAAAGCCTTTTAATCGGTATCTTCTTAGAGCTTTTCTTTTCGGGCACATAGTCAAGAACATCTTCAATTATGCTATCGCTTATGCCGCCGATAGAATCCAATATATCGTTTGTTTTCATAGTGTTTCATCCTTTCACATCGTTATGGCAGAATATATTCCTTTTCCTTCAAATGCTTAGCCAATGCTTTTCTTAGGCGTGACAGATTAACAAGTACTGTCCCCTCTTTTAAGCTAAGCTCAGTTGCTATTTCCTTTGGCGATTCCATGAAGAAATACCTTCGGACAAAGATTGCTTTCTTTTCCGGGCTGAGCGTAAAAAGCCAGTCCTCTATTTCGCGGGTGAGGGTTTCCTTTTCCAAAAAGTCAAAATCCGACCTGCCGCTCGGAAGGCAGCCTTCAAGCTCATCCAAGGCTATGTTAATTGCTCCACGCTTTGCCGCCGTCTTTTTCTTCAGGCAGTTTATGGAATTGTTGCGCAGAAGCTTTATCAGATACGCCCGCAGATTATAGTCCTTATGCTCGGTTATGGAATTCCATGCCTGCAAAAGCGTATCGTTAAGGCACTCGCTGGCGTCCTCTTCCGCTCCTACTATGCGATAAGACATTCTTTTAAGCTCCGCGCCGTATTTT
>CALDFS010000280.1 GCA_937942105.1 uncultured Ruminococcus sp.
GATCTCGCTGCGGCGCAGCACGGCGTTGATGCGCGCAAGCAGCTCCTTCATCTCCTCGCGCTTGGTTTTGCCGTCTGCCGGGCACTTTGATTTTACCACCTCGATATTATTCCGCTTTATCGCCGATTTTATTGCGGCTTCTGGCGCGAACACCAGCGGACGTATCATCCAAAGCTCCTTGCGGCTTAAATAGCTTTTAGGGGCGAAGCACCCCACCCTGCCCTCGATGAACAGGTTCATCATGAAAGTCTCCACAACGTCGTTATAGTGGTGCCCAAGTGCGATTTTATTGCAGCCCGCCGCCTTTGCAGCGTCATGCAGCGCGCCCCGGCGCATTCTGGCGCACAAGGAGCAGGGGTTAGGCTCATGCCTGATATCGAACACTATCTCGCCTATGTGTGTGCGTTCTAAGATATACTCTACCCCATTCTCCTCGCAGAGCCTAGCAACGGCGGAATAGTCCCCCTCGGTGCCGCCGAACATGGGGTCTAAGGTGATGGCGACAAGCTCATAATCTATGCCTATAAAGCGCCTGAGCTGAATCAGACCCAGCAGAAGCGCCAAGCTGTCCTTCCCGCCGGAAACGCCCACCGCTATCCTGTCGCCGTTCTGAATCAAATCGAACTCCTGAATTGCCTTGCGCATATAGCCTAATATTCTTTGCATGGTATTATCTCCAAAAAACGTATTTATATAATTGTAGCACATTTTTTGCGATTTGAAAAGTGGGATTTCGATAAAAATGCAAGCGTTTTTATAAAAAAAGCAGATTTTCCTGTAAATCGTTTATAGAGTTGACAAAAGTAACAGCCTGTGGTATACTTAGTTTCGACAAAACATGGGCTTTTTTTGATGATTAAGGAGACTCTATGAAAAAGATTTTCTGGCGCACAGCGTTCGGCATTTATATTCTTGCGGTTGCTTATGTGCTTCTTTCATCCTGCACACAAGCTCCAGCATCCGCATCCAATTCAAACGACACGCATACCGAGGATTCGTCAGCAGCCGCAGATAGCACTGCTGAGCAGGATTCTGCCACATCTGCTGCCGATACTTCTGCCGACAAAGCCGCATTTCAGATATCAGATTATGACGGCGGGTCGCCGAGCGAAGCAATAGGTGTATTTTACAATGACAGCTTCTACGGCTGGGTTTCGCAAATCAAAACCGAAGACGAAATGAATTCATACATCGCACAGGGCGAGTATATCGGGGAATCAAAGGTAAAGCAGCTTGATTACGAAGGCAGCTCAGATGAGCCGATTATTGACGGCGACGAATGGTATCCCGACAGCGATTTGGAATGCAACGGGCTGAACGCCGGCACTCCGCTGTATTGTGTGGGCGACTATATCGTTGCGGTATACGATACGCCTGTTAAGGTTGGAAGCGTGGCTTCTCATAAATCAGACGGAACCGAAGAGGAGATAGGATTTTATGTGTATGGGCACTTGTACCGCAGAATCGGGTAAGTGAAGAAGCGGTTATACCGGCTTTGCTCCGCGCACAGCATCAGATACATATAAGGCTCATGCAAGTCTGAGCGAAAACAAAAAAGCCCTCGCCATTAACCGGCGGGGGTTTTAATATCGCCTTATTTTTGCGTATAAGTGAAACAAGAGAGTGCTTCATCAGCCCTCTCTTGCCTCACATTTACTTGGAACATTATATTATGAAGATAGCAAATTAACCACGGGCCTTTAACCTTTCCCGATACTTATATTGTACTCCTTTTATAAAAAAAGTAAACTGGCATTTTAGATGAATTTACCTGCTATTTTTCGGGTTTATCTATATATTTTTATTTTTATATAGATATTTGAAACCGGTTTTTGCGGGATGTGCAGATACTTTTATATTATTTACGCTTACCTGACAAAGCACCGCGCCGGAGCTGCAAGATACAGTCCCGGCGCGGCACATATGACGATTTTTAGGGGGTAACAAATTAATTAAGTCTTGCTTCGAGTGCCTTCAGCTCGCCTGCAAGCTCTTTAGGAAGCTTATCGCCGAACTTGGCGTAGAACTCTTCAATGCCCTTGGTTTCTTCCTTCCAAAGGTCGGTATCAACGGTGAGAAGACCCCTGATTGTCTCGGTATCGATTCCTTCAAGACCTTCAACATTGATATCCTCGGGCTTAGGCTCGTAGCCGATGGGAGTTTCAACAGCGTCAACCACGCCCTCGCATCGGTCAAGAATCCAGTCAAGAACTCTCATATTATCGCCGAAGCCGGGCCAGATGAAGTT
>CALDFS010000281.1 GCA_937942105.1 uncultured Ruminococcus sp.
CCTGTCTATTGCCTCACAGACGAGCAAAAGAGTCATAAGCTTTGCTGAATGAGATGCCTTAAACTGCGCACTTCCGTTGTCAGCATAAAGAAGGGTTCCGGTAGAGCCTTCCATCAGAACGTAAGAGTAAGGAATCACAAAATCCGGTTCTGCATTTGCAGGGATGTCCTCCCCGTCGGCAAAAACTTCAATAAATGACGCACTTAGCGCAATCATCAGCGCAAACAGCGCAGCTATAAATCGCGAAATTTTTTTCATACAAATCACCGTCATAAAAAAGATACTGACCGTTCAACAAGTCCGGTCAGTAGAATTTTATGCCGCCATACGTGCGGCGATACATATTATATTAAAAATTCGCTCAATCATGTTCGCTTTTCCTGATGATATAGATGTTTACCGCTGCAATAACAATCATGTAAACGGATTCGGCGGCTATCAGAGCTCCAATTGACGAGCCAAGAATAATGCCCATCATCTGCCGGAAGCTTTCATCATCCCCGAAAGCAGATAGCAGAGCGGACTGAAGCAGATAGAGCGATACCATCGCGGCGGAAAGGTTTAAAACCATGCTTGCAGTATATATGGGATTCTTTATTCTGCGGTATATAATAAGACTTCGCACCGAAGTAATTACTTTGTAAAACGTATACGCCGCCACGCCATATATAAAATAGTGGGGATAGCTCGAAGCGTTGCCATATAATATAGTAAGCACGCCGATGCCGTAGAGCGTGGCTGTCAAGAGAAGCAACATTACTCCGCAATAAAGGCTTGCCTTCCATGCTCCAAGCTTAGTGGACTTACGAAGCCCCTTTGTAAGAATCATACGAATCAAAACAAGTGAGAAATTGTATCCCGCCAGTGAACCGAGCCAAGGCGATCCCTGAGCGTATCCGCACACAGCAAGAAAGGCTGCATACGCAAACGAGGTTATAAGTCCTGCATACAGCCCGAATTCGGCATGAAAGCCGTTATCCTTTTTATATAAATCGATGTATTTCAAAGCTATATTTTTAGCACCGGATAACTTTCCTGCTTTCGTCCTCAAACAAATCAACTGCCTTTTCCATCGTCCAAATTCCGTTGCCGTCCGGTATGACGCATTTCTTCATAATGTAAGCAATTTCTTCGACCGGTTCAATACAGTTTCCCTTAAGCCATTCCAGAACTATCGCCGTCATGCCGCTGAGATAGAATGATATAAAGTATTTATGGTATTCCTCTTTATAGCGGAAACGGCGCATTATCGGAGAAAGCGCTTTACTGAACATTGCTGCGAAGATCGCATCTGTGCCGACTACCTGTGGATGCTTTAAGCATATCTTATACAGCGCTCGGTTATCCTTTATAAAATTCAGATATGGAACAAGAATATCGCGCCGCATGAAAACAAGGTCTTCAAGCCGGCAGGAATCAACATTTGAAACCGAGGCGTTCAGGCTATCATCGAACTGAGAAAAGAATTTGTTTGATATATATTCGCTGACCTCGGCAAGCATATCACCTATATTTTCGTAATGAAGATAAAAGGTGGAACGATTTACGCCAGCCTCAGAACATATGTCCTTAACGGTTATGTATTCAAAATCCTTATGCTCAAGTAAGGATATAAACGCCTCATCCATCCTCTGCGCGGTATTTTGATATTTACTCTGCGACTTATTCAACCGCTTCCACCTCTTTCACTTTGTAATATTATTCTTCGCCGCTGATTTCTTCCGCAAGGCGGATGATATCGCCAGCATACTGCTCTTTCCGGCTACTGAGCATCTTTTTAAACAACGGATAATTTAAACCCGCACCGGCAATGCCAATTACTCCTAAAATAATTCCGAGGACAGTCAGCGCCGTGCTTCCGCTTCCGATAACCTTCATAGAAAGGCACATTCCAACGCCTAAAACCAGAGCAGATACTATACCGAACGTATAGGCGAAGATATTTGCAGGGCGCTTTACCTTGTTGTCCAGCTTTTTAAGAGCCACCACCTTGGATGTGCTCTTTTTTGAATATTCATTGGCTATCGACTGTGCATAAACCTTGTCTGTGTTCATTTTAACAATCTCCTTAAAATTAATTTTTCCTTTTCGGAACAACATAATTATATCGGATATTTTATCAAAAATGAACAACACAAAAATCCTTAAACGTTGATATCTGAATTTACAACAAGCAAAATGCAAAGGCGCTCCGATATAAAAACCGGAAGCGCCGCGCAGTCATTTGTTATGCCATCTGACAATAGTTGCCCTAGATTATTTTACAATGAATCTTTCAATCTTTGCAATCAAATCGTCGCAATTGTCAACATGAGCCTGAAGCTCAACCGGTCTTGAAAGATCGAGGCTGAATATGCCCATAATGGACTTAGCGTCAATAGAATATCTGCCGGAAACGAGGTCAACGTCATAGTCACACATGGTTACAGCGTTTACAAACTCCTTGACGTCATTGATGGTTTCGAGTTGAAGGTTTAATTTAGTCATTGATATTCCATCCTTTCACAGTAAAACGGAAGCTGTTCAGCTGAAAATCGAAGCGTCTTCCGCACCCTTTATATATCAGGTTAATTACAGTATAACAGATAAAAAGATTATGTCAAGTCGTGTTTTTGCCGAATTTTAGGGATTTTTTATCTCTTGGATTTACATATCGGATAGGATGTGGTATAATATAGGTAAATAAACTGAAAGGCGAAATACAAGTGACTGTATACTATTATACCTTCGGCTGCAAGGTAAATCAATATGAAACCGACTGCCTGACCGAGCTTATGTCTGCCCGGGGGCACATCCCGGTTGCTGACCCCAAGCTTGCAGACATAATTATAATAAACACCTGCACCGTAACCGGCTCGGCGGATATTAAGCTAAAGCAGCTTTTGCACCGCACCCGGCGGGAAAATCCAGAATCGGTTATAGCTGTATGCGGGTGCTTTCCTCAGATTTATGGGGATTCCCCCCTGCTTTCCATGGCAGACGTTATCGCCGGGGAGAACAACAAATCCGAGCTTCCTATGCTTATAGATGATTTTTTAAAGGATGGCAAGCGCAGAAAATCGGTTGTTCCTCACACCAAGGGCGAAATCATTGAACATCTCTCGCTCGAACGTGGAAGCGGCAAGACGCGCGCGATAATCAAGATTCAGGACGGATGCGACAGGTTCTGCTCCTACTGCGCCATTCCCTACGCCCGCGGACGGTCGCGTTCAAAGCCGCTTCGAGAGATTTCTGACGAAGCCAAAAGGCTGGTTGATTCCGGGCACAAGGAGCTTGTGCTTGTCGGAATAAACCTGAGCTGTTATGGGCTTGACCTTGCGGAAAAGCCAGACCTTGCCGACGCAGTAAGCGCAGTATGCCGCGAAAGCGGCGCACAGAGGGTGCGCTTAGGCTCGATTGAACCTGAAATGCTCACGGCAGATATTATTGAACGGCTATCGCGCGAGGATAAGCTCTGCCCACAGTTTCATCTGTCTTTACAATCGGGCTGTGATAAGACACTTCGTGAAATGCGCCGCAAATACGACAAGGCAGAATACTTAACACTTGTCAACGAGCTAAGAAAGCGCTTTACCGATTGCGCAATAACCACCGATGTTATGACCGGCTTTGCCGGAGAGACCGAGGAGGATTTCAGAGAGTCGCTGGAGTTCGTCAAAAGCGTGGGCTTTTCAAAGGTGCATGTATTCCCATATTCTGAGCGCGAAGGCACCGCCGCCGCTAAAAGAAGCGATCAGGTTCCAATAAATATCCGTTTGGAACGCGCTAAAATCATGACGGAATCGGCTAAAGAAAGCGAAAAGGAATATCTTGAATCGCTCGTCGGCAAAAGCTACGAGGTTCTGTTTGAACGCGAGCGCGGCGACGGCTGGCATCAGGGTCATACGCGGAGCTATGTCCTTGTAAAGGTAAAATGCTTTACAGATAGCCTTTGGCGTGAGATGCGAAATGTCAGAATAATCTCGGCAGAGGACGGTTATTGCATCGGCGAGATTGAATAAGAAAATCAGCCTCGGAAAGCATCCGGGGCTGATTGTTGTATCAAGATATATCAGTCTATCGCAACGCCATTTTTGGTTATATGGTAGTAGTCAAAATCAGCATGCCCTCCTGCTTCGGTGGTTGAATAGCAGTAAAGAGCTGTGCGGTAGCCTGTGAACAGGTCGAGGTCATAGGTCATGGAAAAGCCCTTGGAGAGCTTTTCCCAGCTCTCACCGTCAAGTGAATAGTAGAATTTCGCCTTATCCTCGGTGGTGATGCTGCCATCCTCATTTACGGTGGAGAAGTTATACTCTATCTTCAAATATACATTCTCCTGATTAAGCGGTTCTTCGCGTATGATATCCATTTCGTCATTTCTGTTTTGCTTTGCAAAGTAGATGTGCTTTACACCGTTCTCGTCGGAATAAGCGCCGATAAATCCTGCATTTGTCTGGAACGCCGCTATACCGGCATAATCGCCGGGATTCAGACCGGAAGAATCCAAAAGCACCTCAGTGGTGCAGAAGGGACCTTCCGTTCTCTGGGTCAAAGAGTTTCTGGCGTGGAACATATCCTTATCCACCCGTGAGGTGGTGATTCTGTACCAGCCGCTTCTATCCGTCACGCTCCAATTATCGTTATCAGGGTTGTGATTGAACTGCCAGTTGAGCTTAAGCTTGTTTTCAGTGTAATCAAATTCATCGTTTGCCATCAAGGTGGATTCTTTCCACTCATTAAGCTCGGAAAGGACAGATACCTCCTTGGCGGACTTTGAATCCTCGCCCATCATCGGCCAACCGTCAACCCACGTAACCGGCTGTAAAACCGGAATTCTTCCTACCGCACCGTGATCCTGGAACAAAAGCGCGTACCAGTTGCCCTCGGGCGTTTCGACTATGCCGCCCTGCGCCGTGCCGTTGCCGTAGTAGCCCATATCGTCACACAAAACTACCTTGCCCTCGTATTCGCCCAATAGCTTATCAGAGCGGAAGCAAAGCTCGCACCGCCTTATACCGGGAGTGCTTGTGGCGTAGCTTATCATCGTGATGTAATATTTGCCGTTGATTTTATATGCGTGTGCGCCCTCTGCGCCGGAAAGGTCGTCCACAATTCCGGTATTGAACAGCTTTTTATCGACGCCGCCCGGCTTAATAGCAGAAAGATCCTTTTCAAGCTCGGTTATCCATACATCTCCCGCGCCGGAGATTATATAGGGTGTGCCGTCATCCTCGAAGAAGAGCGTTGCATCGTGGAATACTCTGTCGAAAACAACTCTTTCCCAGCTGGGATTTTCGATATCCGCAGTTTTATAGATATATGTTTTTCCCTGATCCCATGCGCAGAAAAGAACGTAGAACATGCCATCGTGATGCCTTATGCTTGCCGCCCACGAGCCTTTGCCGTAGGCGTGATTATCGTCGTAAAGGTCGGTCTGCGGGCTGTTTTCAAGGATATCATAAACATATCCTATAAGCTCCCATGTGACCAAATCCTTGGATTTCATTATGGGAACGCCGGGAGTGAAGTACATGGTTGTGCTTACCATATAATAGGTATCGCCAACACGGATAACGTCCTCATCAGGGACATCTGACCACATTATCGGGTTTGTTGCGGTTATGATGTGCTTGCCGTCAGTTTCGACAAGATCGTTTTTGGCTGCGCAGCCGCCCAATGCGCAAAAAGCAAGAGCCACTGCGCATATAAGCGAAATAAGTCTTAAAATTTTCATTATAATTTCCTCAATGTTCCAAAGTATATATTTTTTAAAAGGCGCAGATTGCAGTATGCTGTAATCCGCGCCTTTAAGTATTAGATCATGCTTGCTTCCCAGCAGTCGGGCGCTTTAAGACCCAAAAGCGTTGCAACCGTTGGGGCAACATTGGCAAGACCGTATTCGCCTTCCTTGATAACATAGTTGGTGTCGTTATCATAAATAATGAACGGAACCTTGTTCAGGGAGTGGGCGGTTCTTACCTGAATCTCACCCTTCTTGTTCTTTTCAAGCATTTCATCGGCGTTGCCGTGGTCTGCGGTGATAAGAACGGTATAACCAAGCTCATCGGCAACCTTTAAGACCCTTGCAAGACCCAAGTCTACCGACTCCACTCCGATGATAGTAGCATCAAGATTTCCGGTATGACCTACCATATCGCCATTGGGATAGTTGCAGCGGATGAAATCGTACTTCTTGGATTCCATTGCCGCAATTACATCATCTGTAACCTCGGCGGACTTCATCCACGGGCGCTCGTCAAAGGAAACCTTGTCCGACGGGATTTCATTGAAGGTTTCAAGCTCCTCTGAGAACTTTTCGGACTTGTTGCCGTTCCAGAAGTAGGTAACGTGACCGTATTTCTGTGTCTCGGAAACCGCATACTGGCGCAAACCGTTCGCAACAAGCAGCTCAGAAAGAGTATTCTTGATTTCGGGCGGATTTACCAAGAACTTTTCAGGAAGCTTCAAGTCGCCGTCATACTGAAGCATTCCGGCATAAACAACCTTGGGCATTACGCCGCGGTCAAATTCGTTAAAGTCCTTATTATCAAACGCCATTGAAAGCTCGATTGCTCTGTCGCCGCGGAAATTATAAAGGATAACCGAATCGCCGTCGCAAATCTTGCCTACAGGCTCGCCGTTTTCCGCGATTACGAATGCAGGAAGATCCTGATCTATAACGTCCAGCTCAGCGCGATAGGTTTCTATCGCTTCGCGTGCGGTGGCGAACTGTCTTCCCTCGCCGTGAACATGGGTATCCCAGCCGAGCTTAACCATATCCCAGTTAGCCATATATCTGTCCATAGTGACCTTCATTCTTCCGCCGCCGGAAGCAATCTTAGCGTCAAAATCAGGTCCGTTCAGGGATGCAAGCAATGCCTCCAAATCGTCAACATAAGTAAGTGCAGAGGTTGCGGGAACATCTCTGCCATCCAAAAGGATATGGCATCTTACCTTCTTAACGCCCATTTCCTTAGCCTTCTTAATCATTTCCTTTAAATGGGAGATGTTAGAGTGAACGTTACCGTCAGAAAGAAGACCGATAAAATGCATAGTCGAACTGTGCGACTTACAGTTATCTACCAGCTCATTCCATGTCGATGAAGCAAACATCTTGCCGGATTCGATGGATTCGTTTACAAGCTTAGCGCCCTGCGAATAAATCTGACCGCATCCCAAAGCATTGTGTCCGACCTCGGAGTTGCCCATATCGTCATCAGACGGCAGACCTACGGCTGTTCCGTGAGCCTTAAGGCGTGTATAGGGGCGCTCCTTTAAAAGCTTATCTAAAGTAGGCGTGTTGGCAAGGGTGACAGCGTCTCCCAAGCCGGTTTTTGAAAAGCCCACGCCGTCCATAACTATTAATACAACAGGCTTTGACATATCATTATCTCCTTGTATTCAATCAACCGTTGGTTGCAGCGTTGATAATTGTCGCAAAATCGGGAGCCTTAAGGGATGCTCCGCCGATAAGTCCACCGTCGACATCGACTTTAGAAAGAAGCTCAGCGGCGTTTCCAGCATTCATAGAGCCGCCGTACTGAATGGTGATGGTATCGGCAACATCCTTGCCATAGAGCTTTGCAAGGGTGTTGCGGATGAAAGCGCAAACCTCCTGCGCCTGATCGGCGGTGGCAGTCTTGCCGGTTCCTATCGCCCAGACAGGCTCGTAGGCAATTATGCACTTTTTAAGATCCTCGGCGGATACGTCATAGAAATCGAGCTTGATCTGACGGGCTATGACCTCTTCGGTAATGTTGCACTCGCGCTCCCACAAAAGCTCGCCAACGCATACTATCGGCTTTAAGCCGGCTTCAAGGGCTGCTTTTGTTCTCTTATTGACAGTCTCGTCAGTCTCGCCGAAGTACTGTCTTCTTTCGCTGTGACCGAGGACAACGTACTCTACCCCTACTTCTGTAAGCATATCGGCAGATATCTCACCGGTGTAAGCGCCCGACTTTGCAAAGTGACAGTTCTGAGCGCCGACCTTGATATTTGTGCCATTGGTAAGCTCAACAGCGGTTTCAAGGTTGGTAAAGGGCACGCAGATTACAACCTCGCATCCTGCGTCCTTAGCCAGCGGTACTAACGCCTCGATAAGCGCCTTAGCTTCGGGGCGGGTCTTGTTCATTTTCCAGTTGCCGGCGATAACGGCTTTTCTTATACTCTTGTTCATCTAAAAATCTCCTTATTCTTCTGTGTTTTTGTTGCTGGATGTATTCCAGCTTCCGTTAAAGCAGCCAACGAACTTGGGCGCAAGCAACAGTCCCAGAATCAATCCAGCCAAACCGCCGATAATGACATAGAACAGCGCCCTGCCGTCTTCGCTTCGCCTTAAGGATTCTAATTTTTTTAGCATAAAGCATTGCCTTTCTTAGCAAATAAGGGCAAGCGGGGCGAGCCGCCCTGCCTGCCCGTAAATTCAACAATTACTTGTCAGCGATAACGTCTATACCGGGAAGAACCTTGCCCTCAAGATATTCAAGGCTTGCTCCGCCACCGGTGGAAATATGAGTCATCTTATCGGCAAAGCCGAGGTTGATAACAGCAGCAGCAGAGTCGCCGCCGCCGATAACGGTTGTAGCGTCGGTATCTGCCATTGCCTGAGCAACTGCTAAGGTTCCCTTTGCAAGAATAGGATTCTCGAACACGCCCATAGGACCGTTCCAAACAACTGTCTTAGCAGACTTAACAGCTTCTGCAAACAGCTCGGCAGTCTTGTTGCCTATATCA
>CALDFS010000282.1 GCA_937942105.1 uncultured Ruminococcus sp.
TACGCAATACGACAAGGTATGTGTCATACAAGGATTTAAGAGAGCTTATGGCGGACTTAAAGAGAGTTTATGCGGCAGTGGATGAGCAAACGGCTCTTTCTGAGCTTGATAATTTCGATGAAAAATGGAGCGGCAAATATCCGAAGATAGCCGTATCTTGGCGCAGCAACTGGGCTAATCTGTCCACCTATTTCAAGTATCCCGAAGAGGTAAGAAAGCTGATTTATACAACAAACGCCATAGAAGGATTTAATCGGCAACTTCGAAAAGTCACCAAAAACAAAGGAGTATTCCCGACAGATGACAGTCTCATAAAAATGCTCTATCTTGCCATGATGGACATAACGAAAAAATGGACAGGCAAGCGCCGGGAATGGGGACAGATTCACTCGCAGCTTGAGATATTCTTTGCGGACAGACTGCCTCAGTAGCATAAAACCCCGGTCACGTCAAGGGTAAAATGAACGGGCGTTTGCACGCCCGCCCTTGACATGCCCGTGCTTTTATGCTATATATTAGCCATGGGATGAAACCCATAAAATGGATTTCATCCCACGAGAAATTAATTAGATTATATTATCATTTTGGAGTTTGGTTTTGGGTTTACACAAAATCGTGGATAGAGCCAATATCTCAAGCAAAAACTAATCTTTGATTTAGTCACATCCCGCTCATCGTTCTTCTGCTAAAATTATCCTTACCCTATCTACATTAATAAACGCATCGGACGAATTTTTATTTTTTCTTCCTGTAACAGTCACTGTTACCGTGTGCTCTCCCGCAGGGAGAACGCCTGAGCTGTAAAGGACAACTGAGTCCCGGCGCTCAGCGGAATAGCAGTCTATTTCCGTTTCCTCACCATCCACCGAGACGGTCATGATTCCATGATTCGGAGCGATGGAGCCATACCATATGAGCTCATCGCCTTCGAATTTGAAGGCCACAGTGTCGCCGGATGCTTTTGAGTAGTGATTATCGCCGTAATAGCATCCGCCCTGAGGACAGCTCTGCCAGCCTCTTCCGTTGTATTCAAACACATCTGCATCGCTGTCGTTTATGTCGATTGTTTTCAGAAACACAGGCTTTTCAGTGCCGGTGTTCTTGGGAGCGGCTATAGTTTTTTCTGTGAAGTCTTCGACCGTAATTTTGCAGCTTCCGGACTTTAGCCCGTCAGAAATCACCTCTGCTGTAAGCTTTCCGGGCTGATTATATAATGACTGCACCAAGAACGCCGCACTGCCGCCTTCAAGAGTGATTTCTTCTTCTCCGATGAATTTTCCGGAACCGGAAAGAGAAATTTTAACTCTATTATCTGCATACGGAACTGCATTTCCGTTTTTGTCAACGGCATAGATTTCAACGCTTGTAAAATCGGAACCGTCAGCGGTAAGGGTGGAAAATTGCGGCTTTAATATTATCTGCACTGCTTCTCCGGGGATTTCTGCTGTATACTCAGCTGCCCTCTTTCCGCCTATATATCCTACTGCCCTTAGATTTCCTTCTGCAGGAACATCCTTAAACACAAACACCGGATGCGGAAGGTTCGGATAAACGTCCGGTTTTATTCTTCCGAGAGACTTTTTGCCAGCGAAAAGCTCCACTTCCTCGCAGTTTGAATATATCGTGACGTCCGACGGCGAACTGCTTGTTCTATAATTTGCGATATAAACCATTGCCCCGTCTTCGGGATTTTTCTGTGAGCGATAGAACCATGAAGCCATCTTGGGTATACGGAAAATGCTGTAAAGCCCACTGTAGAACAGATTATCCGTACCGGTATAATTTACCTCGTTGTTATAGTCAAACATACTCCATGCGAATCCTCCGAGACATAGGTCATTCCCGAAGTAATAATTTACCGATTCCGCAAAGGAATTTGTGAACAGCAAAGCATCGGAATCAGTGGCACTTGGGAATCCATGACCGCTGAACCAGTCCATTGAGTGTTCGGTAATTATAAACGGACTATGGCGCGGGGAATCAGGGTAGGTGTAATTAACACAGAATATATCCTCATTCTCTAAGAAATTACTGCCTTCATATGATTCCGTCCGCCTTACTCCGTGGGTCGGACGGGTCGGATCAAGCTCCTTGGCGATGCGGTTTGTTTCGGTATACAAATCGTCTCAGTCAAAGGATTCGTTTACCCTTGTTCCCCAGCTAAAAATCGAGGGGTGATTTCTGTCCCTGAGTATCATCTCACGGATGTTTTCTTTGTATACCTCCTGCCACTCCTCATCGCCAATAAACTGCCAGCCCGGAGCCTCCTCAAACACTATAAGACCTATTTCGTCACAGCGTTCTAAGAACGATGGGTCCTGAGGATAGTGTGAACAGCGCACGGCGTTAAATCCGGTGTCTTTAATCAGATCCGCGTCGGCTTGCTGCTGCCTGTTCGGGACTGCTCTTCCTATCCATGGCCACTGCTCGTGACGGTTCACTCCTACAATTTTAATCTTTTCACCATTGAGATAAAGCCCGTCATCCTCAAAAGAAAACCAACGGAAGCCAAGCCGCGAAACAACGCTGTCGATTACACTTTCGCCATCGGAAAGAGTTGTTCTTACGGTATATAGATAAGGATCATCTGTAGACCACAGCTTTGGCGAAGAGATTTCCTCGCTTATCATTCGGAATTCAACCGTATCATCAGGCTTTACTGCTTTTTCTTCGGACATTACAGCAACTGCGTTTCCATCAGCGTCTAAGATAGTGGATGTGACGGTCAGAAGTTTTTCGGCGTCAAAGCAGTTTTTCACACTTACAACAGCGTCTGCCTTTCCTGAATCCAACGAAAGCTCCGGTGTGGTTATAAATACATCGTCGATATATGCAGGAGCAGTGATAATCATCCTAACATCCCTTACAATTCCGCCGAACAGACAGTAGTCTACCGATCCGCCTTCGGGAGGAATGCCGGGTTGGCGCTCAGAATCCACACGCACTGCCAGAACGTTGTTGCCTTCCTCTAAATATTCGGTAATATCTACCTTAAACCCGGTATATGCACCCTTGTGCGTACACACATACTTACCGTTAACATATACATCCGCAACGGTAGCTACGCCTTCAAATTCCAAAAACACCCGCTTTCCCGAGTATTCCTTATCAAGTGAAAAATGCCGCCTGTACCATGAAACAAACCTGTAGGATTCAATCTGTTCCGCGAATCCGGGACCCTTATGCTCAGTTAAGAGCGTATTTGCGTGGAGCAGGGCTGCCTCCTCAAAGCCGCTGTCATCAAATTCCGGCGACGCCGCATTTTTGTAGTCACCGGGCGAATACAGCCATTCTGTGTTGAAATTAATTACATCCCTTTTCATACATTCCACCTCAGTTTGATAAATTTCAGATGATTTTGATATCTTCCCCACATTGCTATCATCACTTTTTAGCTGACACCCGCTCAAAGCGGAGACTGCAAGTGAAAAAGCGATTGCCGCCGCGGAAAGAAAATGTTTTTTCATGCAGGTTTGCCTCCTACTTTATTTTGTTATATTAAAATTATACATTACAGAAAACTCAATATCAATCAAATAAATTTAATATTTATATGTCTATTTTAAGATCATATATTGACGCCGCACCGCGGTGATGGTATACTGCTTTTGGGAAGGAGGACAATTATGAATAAATTTTTCTTTTCAGTGTCGGATGAATACCGTGAGAAGCTGTCATACGGCTTTGCAGGTGTTGGGTGTTATTACGAGCAGGAGCACGTCAAACGTCCGGGGGCAGTGAGGATACGGAATGGATATATCCGTTCTATCAGTGGATTCAGTGCCGCAAGGGTTCCGGAGAGCTTTGGCTTGACGGAAAAAAGTACACTGTTGGTGTGGGACAAGGGATGCTTCTATTCCCGAACGAACCTCACGAATATATGGCGGTGAGCGATAGTTGGGAGGTTGACTGGGTTATATTTGAGGGCAGAAGCGTCGAAGAATTTATACGCGGGGTTATGAAGGCAGAATGCTCCGGGGTATACTCCGTAACCTCACCGCACGCAGTTTCTGAGCATATAGTCAGGCTTTACGACACGGCAGTCTCGGAAAATCCGATGAAATACATACTCGCTTCGGGAATAGTCTATGAAATACTTTTGAATATTTACATTTACGCCTTTAACAAGCAGTCATCATCTCTGGCGAACAAGGCAAACAGACTGATGCCTGTCTTTAACTATATTAACAGTCACTACAAAGAACCCATCCCTCTTGAAACACTGGCTAACACAATAACGGTGACTCCACAGCATCTATGCCATATCTTTAAGAATCTTACGGGCAGAACGGTAACGGAATACATAAACAGCGTAAGAATAGGCAAAAGCAAGGAACTGCTTTTGAGTGGCAGAAACCTTTTGATAAAAGAAATAGCCGCAGAGTGCGGCTTTACTGACGTGAGCTATTTTTGTGAAACCTTCAGAAAGTCGGAAGGAATATCGCCGGCAGTATTCCGCGAGAGAGGGTAGGCTTGTGATTGCACCTGCGTTGCCGGTCGATAAGAGTGTGATACGGTATCCCAAGCTGTGCGGCTGATTTCTTATACTTATTTCCCATTAAAAAGTGTCTGTAGAATCGCCGCAAAACCCATCATACAGCGGTTTAGTGGCGATTATACAGTTACACTTTTATGGAAAATTAGTATTACTGCCTATCTCGCCCAAAAAACGGATCGTCTCTTCTTGAACTCTTTGCTGTGAATCGACATTTCTTTTCCTGATTTTCTATTTTCTTTATAATATCAGCTTTTAGGGCGATTATCGACTGTTATTGCAGCATAACAGCTCAAAGTATGAATTACAAGGAAGTATTGCTGCGATTTTGGAATAATACTAAAGCTCTTGACAATATCATCACAAAATCATATTTCGAGGTATTTTTCATTGCTGCCATTTTAGTTTGTTGGCGCGCTATATTGTGCAGTTTAAATCTGCAGATTGCAAAAAGGAAGCCGCAGATTGCAGCTTCCTTTTGTCATACTGATATCGCAATAGCTGTGTTGTCTTTACCGGAGTGAATAATCATGAGCATATCAACCGGTGCAGTTGACAGGCTGCTCATGCAACCCTTTATATAATTAATGTGAAGGTTACCTGCCCTCAATATATTCGTCTATCAAAGCGTTTTGCTCTTCAAGGTAATAGTCAAATGTTTCACGGTAGTTTTCCTTAAGCTGTGCCCAGGTAGACTGATTAAGCTTGCCGCCGTCGCGAAGCTTACCATAAGTGGAATCCAACTCAGATGTAAGATTACCGTTATAGTACATCTGAACATTGCTTTTTGCAATCTCATAGCAGGTGTCATACATTGCAAGCATCTCGTCTGTCCAAAGATAAGTTTCCTTAAGTTGCTGACGGTCAATATCTACAACAGTCGGGTCAACAATCTTAAATCTTTCACAGGATGCCAAAAGCGCAACCCCTTCCGGGTTCTCGGCGCCGGAAACGATCATATAGCCGGTGGGAATAGACGTGAGATAATACTTGCCGTCGCCGTTTTCATATCTGGGCAAAGGAACGAACATAAGCTCGTTATTTTCAATATCTCCCCATACTGCACTGATTTCGTCAACAGGACCGGTGAATTCCGAAGCTTCAACTATATAGAACAGGGTTAAGCCTGTCTTAACACCGTCACCTGTAATATCACTGCGGTTATTTGCTTTGTGAACGGAGTAATATGTACAGCTGTTTTTACTCAGCTCATAAATCAAATTGTTGGCGATTTCAAGAATCGGGCTGTCAAGGTTAGAATAATAATTGCCGTTTTCGTCCATTTTAATTAGCTTTTCACCTGATGCCTGCTGCAAGAATGCGTCGTGCCAGCCGTAGCCATCAAGAGCAAACCGCTCCTCATCGGGATCGGAGAATTCAGCACACATTTCATAGAATACGTCCCAGGTCCATTCGTCGTTTGCATAAAGCTCTGCGGGATCATCAAAGCCCCATTCGTCCATAACTCTTCTGTTATAAGGAATAACGTGTCGGAACGTAACGTCGGTTACGATACCGAAGTGAACATCGCCCAATGCGAAGAATTCACCAGCCTGAGCCATGTCCTGCCAGAGAGGGTCATTATAGTCGATCCATTCGTCAACAGGCTGGAATGTTCCTTTAATGCAAGCCATCGGGAACGTAGCGCTCGAGGATGTACCTGCCGGGAAGCAATCCGGGGGAGTGCCGCCCAAAATAAGGTTTGCAAGCTCGTCGTATCTTGAAAAATAATCGATTTCAACCCACTTAATCTCACAGCCATAATTTTCTTTGAAGGTGAAATAACCTGTATTTACGATTTCATCTTCATCGTAGTTCTGAAGATTGTCGTACCAAGAACACCATTTAACCACTGTGCCTGCTGCGGTAGTGGTTTCTGCATCGGGAAGCTTGATACCTGCGGCGGCAAGAATTGCTTCGGAATCTTCTGTTGAAAGTGTAAGCTTAATGACCTGACGCTTGTTGGATTTTCCACATCCGACTAATGCAAAAATCATGATCAATGCCAATAATAATGAAATAGTTTTTTTCATAACACCATCCCTTTTGATTATTGTATTTTGAATGTAATACTGATTTCAGCCTGAAACGAAAGCAGACCATGCATTGCTTGGAAGCTTTTCAGACTGAAATTAGTATAACATATCTCTTTTCAATCATCATTGCAGTTCTTCTAATTTTTATTGCAACTTTTTAGCATAAATATTGTGTCAAAGCTGTCTTTGTGGTATAATTATAAAAAAGATAAGAGGTGTAGATAATGCAAAATGGTGCTGTTTTGGATTCAATTACAGACGATATTCTGTGTGTGTTTAAAAGCAATACAGGATATCAACATAGCCCATATCACCGTCACAACGGATATGAGGTTTATCTGTTTCTCAACGGCAGCATATACTTTAATGCCGAAGATAAAAGCTTTGAGCTCAAATCGGGCGATTTGATATTAGTTCCTCCTTCAACTCCTCATAACATGATAAGCGCCGATAATGGGACCAGCTATTATCAACGGCTCATTTTAAATATCAAGCAATCGGTTTTTGAACGTCTTTCCACGTCTGTTACGGATTTAAGCAGCTGCTTTCATGAACGCAACATAGAGCCGATCCACCTGAATGAGGCGGAGGTGGAACGTTTTTGCGAGCTGTCCCGGAACATTATTGATTCCCAACAAAGAAAATCTTTTGGTGCCGATGTGGAAACAGACGCTTTTGTAACCTTGTTGCTTTTAATGATAAATCGCTTAAGCCAAATCAGACAGCCCCCAAGAAAGAATATTATGTCTCAGGTGGTTAAGGACGTTATGCGGTATATAAGCGACCATCTGACCGAGGATCTGAGCCTTGCAAAGTTGTCTGAAGTCACTCACTATAATTCCACTTATATCAGCAGTCTTTTTAAAAAATATACCGGGCTGACGCTTAGAGAATATATTGCCGACCTTAGAATTGAGGAGGCTAAAAAGCTTCTTTTAAGCGGAGAAAACGTATCTGATGCGTGCTGTAAATCGGGTTTCTCGGATTACTCGAATTTTATAAGAACATTTACAAAAGCAACGGGTCTATCACCCGGCAAATATGCCAAGAGCATGAAGAAATAACACTTAAAGCGGTAGTACCAACATGGGTATCTACCGCTTTGAACTTATAATCTGCAATATTTTTATAAAAAGCTGCAAAGAAAATATCGCTTTCCGTATGTATAATATATTCATAAAAACCTGAATAGGAGGAATGAAAAATGCGTTTAAGTAAAAAGACTTTTTCGCACTTTTTCGTAATTATTATGGCTATACAGTTATGCTTAACACTTTCATCCTGCGCTGTGAATTCAAATGCAGAGTTTGCTGCCGCAAAGAACCTTGTCACACGAACAACCGACATTAGTAAGGATTGGCTGTTTTCCCATGAGCCCGACGGAAATGTGCAGGATGTTGATTATGATGACAGCGAATGGCGAAAGCTTGACCTTCCGCACGATTGGAGCATCGAGCTTGATTTTGACAGCAGCGTTCCGACGGCTGTCGGAGCACTTAAAGGCGGCACAGGATGGTATAGAAAACATATCGCATTGCCCGCAGAATACGCCGGCAAACGCATCAGCATCGATTTCGACGGTGTATATATGAACAGCAGGGTGTATGTAAACGGTGAGCTTGTCGGAAATTACCCTAATGGCTATGTTTCTTTCTCATTTGATATAACCGACTATGTTGTTTGCGATGGGATTACCGATAATGTAATTGCTGTATTCGTCTGCAATCCAACCGACAAAGATAATACGACAAGCCGTTGGTATTCCGGAAGCGGAATTTACCGCGATGTCCACCTTACCGTTACCGATAATGTACATATTGAGCAGTACGGCACACAGATAAGGACGCCCAAAATTGCAGATGAAATTGAATCCGGAAAGATTAGCGTTGAAGCTGTAACCACAGTTGAAAATGAATCTGATACTGCTGTGAGTGTTCAGCTTCGCTCAACAATTCTCAATTATGACGGCACGGTGTTTGAAGGCGCTAAGCCCAAGTTAAGCGGCAAAAAGAAGGTATCTGCCGGTAAAAGCCTGGCTGTTAAGCAAAAACTTACCGCAAACTCTCCGAAGCTTTGGTCGGTGGATGATCCGAATCTGTATTTAATGAAAACAGAAGTTATTGTTGACGGAGTTATAGCAGATATCTATTATACCCGCTTTGGATTTACATGGAGCGAGTTTGATGCTGACAAGGGGTTCTTCCTCAACGGTGAATGGATGAAGATAAACGGTGTGTGTCTGCACCACGATCAGGGCGCGCTGGGCGCGGTTGCCAATGAATCTGCATTTGAACGCCAGATAAGAATTATGAAGGAAATGGGAGTTAATGCAATCAGAACTGCACACAACGCCGCTGACCCCGATTTTATACGCCTTTGCGATGAAATGGGTATGATGGTATTTGAAGAGTCCTTCGATACATGGTGGAACGGAAAGAACAATCAAGATTATGGTCGAATCTGGTTTGCGGCGAAATGCACCTATCCCGGTGTAGAGAACGACATGACATGGGGCGAGTTTGATATTAAGCAGATCGTCAAGCGCGACCGAAACTGCCCGTCAATAATCATGTGGAGCGTTGGCAATGAGTGCAATGAAACATCATCTGAAGAAGGAGCCGAGTTTACGGCAACGATTAATTCCTGGGTTAAAGAGATTGACACCGATCATCCTGTTGCGATGGGAGAAAATAAATATAAGCTTGATTGGAGCAACAAGGATAATCTGACTCAGACCATAAAAAAACTGGATCTTGCCGGCTTGAACTATGGCGAGATGTGGTATGACAGGCTTCACGAAGAAAACCCGGATTGGAAGCTGTTTGGCTCCGAAACATCCTCAGCATACAAATGCAGGGGATGGTATTCAAGCCCTTGGATAAACGGCAATCACATAGTAGATAACGTGATGGGCAATCAGGCACCGGATATTCAAAAGGGTCAAATCTCATCATATGACAATTCATCTTCGAGATTTGGCAGAAGTGCCACTCAGGCGTGGATACTTAACCGCGACAGAGAATATGTAGCAGGTCAATTCGTTTGGACAGGTTTTGACTATATCGGCGAGCCTGATCCTCATTATGTTACATCAAAAAGCTCATATTTCGGTATTGTAGATACCGCGGGCTTTGCAAAGGATGAGTATTATCTCTATCAAAGTGTTTGGACAAGTGTGGAAGAAAACCCCATGGTTCACATCATGCCACACTGGAACTGGGAAAACGATGATTTGAGAAAGAAAGTTACATATCCCGAAAAATCCGAGCTTGAATATTTGGATGAAGGCGAAACAGTTGATTACAGCGATGAAGATATTGGGAAAATTCCGATAAGAATATATTCAAACGCACCTAAGGTTGAGCTGTTCCTGAACGGCGAATCGCTCGGTATTAAAGAATTTGCACAAATGGTTACCGATTACGGATTTGAGTATCAGCAGCAGTCCGAGAATAGTGACAGGCTGTATCTTGAATGGGCACTCGAATGGGAATATGCTGTCGGCACGACCATTGAAGCAGTGGCATATGACAAAAACGGCAATGAGGTTGCACGCGATAAGGTTGTAACCGCAGGGAGCGCGGTGTCGCTTGCGGTAAATCCAGAGAAGCAGGAAATAGCAGCCGATGGCAAGAGCCTTTGCTATATCGAGGTCGATGTGCTGGATGAGTTCGGAAACTTCGTTCCCACGGCAAATAACGAAGTTATCTTCACCATTGAGGGCGATGGAGTCATTGTTGGAGTTGATAACGGTAACCCAATCTCTCGTGAGAGATATAAAGATACAGACGGAGTTTGGAAACGCTGCGCATACAGCGGAAAGGTCTTGGTCATTGTGCAGTCTACAGCTCAAAGCGGCAGCTTCACATTGACGGCATCGTCAAACGGACTTGAAAACAGCAGTGTAACGGTGGGTACAGTAAGTTCAGAAAACCAGATTAACTAAAAATTGAAATGTAAATGTATAGCTCAATTGATTTTCTTTGTTTACTGCGATTCAATTTCTGACCGCTGATATTCTTGACTTTTACTTTCTTAAAGATCATTTTAGAGCGAATGTATAAGTACAGTAAAATTGGACAGTAGAAAAAATAGCCTCCTATGGTAGAATAGCCGCGTGTCAGCTGGTCGAGGAGGGGATAATGCATCCAATCCGGCAGCTTGTTTAATGCCAATCATTCCATATTGACAACCCACAACTTTTATTATGGAATTGTAAATAAATCGAGATATATCATAGTTTATTTTTAGTATCTGAAATCACATATTTATATAAAAGTGGAGTAAAAGACCTCAAAAAGGAAGCCGCAAATTGCAGCTTCCTTTTTTGTGCATAACGAATTCTGAATAATTATACAGTGATTTATGACTTGATTGCCCACAGAACAGTGCCAACTTTGGACAGGCTTATTAACGTGTATTCCCGCCGCCTTTGCTGTACTCTCTTGGCGTAATGCCTGTCACGCGCTTGAAAGTCCTATTAAAATTGGAGATATTTCTGAATCCGCAGTCGAAAGCTATTTCGGCGGCGGATTTTTTGGTGCTTATCAACTGCCCGCATACTGCCTTGATTCTAATCTGATTGAGATATTCGATAGCGCTGATGCCCGCCGCTTCACGAAATTTCTGCATGAAATAGCTCTCACTCAGACCTGCCTCTTTTGCAAGCGTTTTTATTGATATATCGTCTGCAAAATGCAGATTCATATATTCGATTGCGGGGCGTATTGCTTCGCTCATCACCGACTTTTTACTATTCTTTCCGGTGATGTTTCCAGCCTCGTCCAGCAGCCAGAAAATTCGCTGAAGTTCACTTTTTATCAGCAGGTCGAGCTTTGCATTATCCCCTATAGCCGCAGAGATAATATTTTCTATAGCCATTCTAAGCTCGCTATATATGATCCTTTGTTATTTGCGGATTGACGCATAATTCGCCGCTGACTATCGGCAGAAGAAAATCCATGCTCAGGCGGTCGCCCGCAGACGCACCGAGCATCTCCTGTGAAAAAAGAAATGTTTCGTATACCTGTTCCTGCCCGTTATGAGGGTAAACAGAGTGCAGAACATTCGGCGTCGAGATGATAATATCGCCTTCCGATGAGGTAAACTTATCGTCACCAACGATATAGTCCGCACAACCGCTGATAACAAAGCTTATCTCAAACTCTGAGTGCCAGTGGAGCGGTGTATAGGCAAAATGCTCCGGCATACGCTGTCTGCATAGGTTAAATGGTTTGAACGAACTTGTGTGCGTGCGGTTCTCATGAAAATCAGTGTTAGTCATACGCCCTCTAAAATCATATAATAGTATCGTAAAATAGTAGTATATCAGTAGATAAATCGGCATGTTAGTAGTATTATATCATATAGTTACGGGCTTTTCAATATCTTGACGTCAGCAAGGAGATAAATTATGTTGGATAATCATTTAATCGCTCATACCGGACCCATAGCTCACGCAAAAAACATATTCATTTCAGATGATGTTCGCATTACCGTTCTTTCCGATCGGCTTTTCAGAGTGGAAAAGGGCAGCTTCTGCGACGAAGCGACTCAGGCGGTATGGTTCCGTGATATGCCCCAGCAAAAGTTCAAAGCTAAGAAATCAGGAGACATCATAACCGTCAAAACCTCCGCCTGTGAGCTTGTTTTAAGTAGCGATTTATCCGGATGCGTTCGGTTCGGGCGAAAAAAAGTCCCGCTTAGCAATCAAGGCAACCTTTTGGGAACATATCGCACCCTTGACGGCTGCGACGGCGGAACATACATACCTTATGACGGCTCGGAGCCGTATGAAATCAAGCTTGAAAATGGGGTCTGCTCGCGAAACGGTGTGGCAATATATGATGACTCTAAGAGCCTTGTTTTACAGCAGGATGGCAAGCTTTCACCGCGTCAATCGGAATGCAGGGATATTTACATCTTCGCATATGGTCATGATTACCGCGGTGCTGTT
>CALDFS010000283.1 GCA_937942105.1 uncultured Ruminococcus sp.
ACCGATTCCTGCCGGATAAGGCAATAGACCTTTTAGATGAAGCCTGCGCCGGTGCAAGCATCCGCAGCCCGGAGATTTCAAATGCGCTGCGGCTTAAAGCACAGCTTGAGGATGACTGCATTGCCTTGGGCAAGCTTGAGGAAGAAGAAAACCCGGATTACGAGAAGATTGCGCAGGCAAAAGCAAAAATCTCGCAGACCGAGAATGAGTATAATGCCGCTCAGGCTGAGGCGGATAAAGTAAGAGGCACAGAATACGACCTTTCAAAGGTAATCGAGCTGTGGACGGGAATCCCGGCAAATAAGATTGTAGAAACGGAATACGCAAAAATAAGGCATCTGCATGACGCTTTAAGCGCCAAGATAATCGGTCAGCCCGAGGCCGTTGACCTTGTATGTGCAGCAATTAAGAGAACAAGAGTTCAGCTTACATCCCGCCGCAGACCGGCATCATTCATTTTCGTTGGTCCTACAGGCGTCGGTAAAACCGAGCTTGCAAAAACCTTGGCAGCTGAGCTGTTCGACGCTACCGAGCCGCTTATAAGAATTGATATGTCGGAATACATGGAAAAGCATACGGTTTCAAGACTAATAGGTTCGCCTCCGGGCTACGTCGGATACGATGAAGCAGGTCAGCTGACCGAGAAGGTAAGAAGAAAGCCGTATTCAGTCGTTCTGTTTGATGAAATAGAAAAGGCTCACCCAGACGTTATGAATATCCTTTTGCAGATACTCGACGAGGGCAAGGTCAATGACGCTCAGGGCAGAAGCGTTTCCTTTGAAAACACCGTCATAATAATGACCTCGAACGCCGGCTCTACAGACAAGAGCTTTGGAATAGGCTTTGATAAGACTCAGGCTCAGATATCAAAGGAAAGAGCTATTAAGGGGCTGCGTGAGTTCCTGCGCCCTGAATTTATCAGCAGGGTGGATGAAATCGTTGTCTTCAACCCTCTTTCTGAGGATAACTATGCCGATATAGCTCACCTTATGCTCGGCGAAATGACTGAGCCATTGGCTGAGAAATCCATAAAATTCAGCTTCGACAGGGAAGCAGAGAAGGCAATAGCAAAGCTCGCCTACAGTGATAAGTACGGCGCGCGCGACATCAGAAGGATCATCCGCAAGGAAGTTGAGGATAAGATAGCAAATATCATGATAGATTCGGATGATGTAAGACTAAGTGAAATCGTTGTAACGGCGGAGAACGGCGAAATCAGGGTCAAAGGAATAGAAATGTAAATTTTCTGTGAATTTTTCTCTGTAACTGTTGCAATGTATATTGTAATATGGTATAGTTTTTAAGCCGCTTGTGTTCGGCAGGCAAGTCGGATTATGCCCATAAGCAGATTTCGGGGTGGATCCGCGCCGAAGTGCAGCGAGTTTTATAGTAAAGGCAGGTGCCAACTTATAATGTATGCAGTAATTGAAACAGGCGGAAAGCAGTATCAGGTCAAGGAAGGCGATATCGTTTTCGTTGAAAAGCTTGATGTTGCCGCTGAAGAAAACGTAACCTTCGACAAGGTAATCGTTTACTCAGATGGTGAAAACACCACTGTAGGCGCTCCCTATGTTGCAGGTGCGGTTGTTGAGGCTAAGGTTCTTAAAATCGGCAAGGCAAAGAAGATAACCGTGTTTACCTACAAGCCCAAGAAGCCCTCTACCCACAAGAAGCAGGGTCACAGGCAGCCGTATACTCAGGTAAGAATTGAAGCAATAAAGGGCTAATGATTACCGCTTCATTCAGGATGACTAAAGACGGAAATAGCATTAAAGGCTTTTCGGTTATCGGTCATTCGGGCTATGCCGATGCTGGAAATGATGTTGTTTGTGCAAGCGTTTCCTCGGCAGTTATGCTCACAGTAAATACAGCTGCGGAGTTTTTCGGAATCGAACTTGATATAAGTGTTGATGAGGGAGATATCCGCTGCGAAGTAAAGGAAATCAGCGAAAATTCGGACAGGCTTTTAAATAGCTTAAAGGCTCATCTGTGTGAAGTTTCAAAAGAGTTTCCGAACAATTTAAAAGTAACATATCGGAGGTGCGATAAATGATGTTAAGAATCAGTATGCAGTTCTTCGCCCATAAAAAGGGTGTAAGTTCTACTAAGAACGGCCGTGATTCCGAATCGAAGAGACTTGGCGCCAAGAGGGCTGACGGTCAGTTTGTTCTTGCAGGCAACATTCTCTACCGCCAGAGAGGAACTCATATCCATCCCGGCGAGAATGTCGGCATCGGTTCTGACGATACTTTGTATTCAAAGATCGACGGCGTTGTAAGATTTGAAAGAATGGGACGCGACAGAAAGAAAGTCAGCGTTTATCCCGCTGAATAATCAAAGTTTTTCGACCCCCAAGCCCTAATCTGCTTGGGGGTTGCTTGTAGTGTAAATTACATTGGAGGACCGAATGTTTGTTGATGAAGTTAAAATAACCGTTCAGGCAGGAAACGGTGGGGACGGATGTGTTTCCTTCCACCGCGAAAAATATGTTGCCGCCGGCGGACCTGACGGTGGAGACGGCGGAAAAGGCGGAGATATCGTCTTTTTGGTTTACGATAATATGAATACGCTTATAGATTTTCGATATA
>CALDFS010000284.1 GCA_937942105.1 uncultured Ruminococcus sp.
CAGCCCTCAACAATGACCTTACCTTCCTTAGGGGATACGGCCAAGACTTTGCCGCGCTTGCCCTTATCCTTACCGGAAAGGATTACTACAGAGTCACCGGTTTTAACATGAATCTTATTCATAATATCGGATCCTCCTTAAAGTACCTCGGGGGCCAAAGACATGATCTTTACGAAATCATTGTCTCTGAGCTCTCTGGCGACTGGACCAAAGATTCTTGTTCCCCTGGGTGTTTTATCTTCTTTGATTATAACAGCTGCGTTCTCATCGAAACGGATGTAGGTTCCATCCTCACGACGAAGACCCTTAGCTGAACGAACGATTACTGCTTTTACAACGTCGCCCTTCTTAACCATGCCGCCCGGAGCTGCTTTCTTAACAGAAGCAACAACGACGTCACCGATGTTGGCGTACTTTCTGCGTGTACCGCCCAAAACTCTGATACACATAAGCTCCTTAGCGCCGGTGTTATCAGCAGCCTTGAGTCTTGTCTGCATTTGTATCACAGCAAGTTCCTCCTTTCAGTATTTAAGAAATCTGAACCTTTAAAAGGCTCACCCTACTTTTTTACTTAGCCTGCTCAATAACCCTGACGAGGCGCCATCTTTTATCCTTAGAAATCGGGCGGGTTTCCATAATTTCAACCTTGTCGCCGATGTTGCAGGTGTTGTTCTCGTCGTGTGCCTTGAACTTGACTGTTCTTTTGATGATCTTCTTGTAGAGGGGGTGCATAACGTTATCCTTGATGGCAACGACTATAGTCTTATCCATCTTGTTGGAAACAACCTTGCCCACTCTGGTCTTTCTAAGCTTTCTTTCAACCATTTCGCTCACAGTAAATCCTCCTCTCAATTACTTGGACTCTTGTTCACGAATGAAGGTTTTTACACGAGCAATATCCTTCTTAACAGCCTTAATCCTCATGGGGTTGTCAAGCTGGTTTACAGCATGCTGAAAACGAAGGTTAAACAGCTCTTTTCTGAGGTCTTCCAGCTTATTGTTGAGCTCTACAAGAGTCATTTCTTTGATTTCACTTGCTTTCATTATTGCTCACCACCCGTTTCCTGCTCTTTAGCAACGAACTTGCACTTGATAGGCAGCTTGTGCATAGCCAAACGCATAGCCTCTCTTGCGGTTTCTTCACTTACGCCGGCGATTTCAAACAAAACCTTGCCGGGCTTAACAACAGCTACCCAGTGATCAGGAGTACCTTTACCGGATCCCATACGGGTACCAAGCGCCTTAGAGGTTACCGGCTTGTCGGGGAATATCTTTATCCAAACCTGACCGCCACGCTTGATGTAACGGGTCATTGCGATACGGGCAGCCTCAATCTGCTGCGAGGTTATCCATGCGCACTGTGCAGCCTGAAGACCGTACTCGCCGTATGCAACCTTGTTTCCTCTCATAGCCTGGCCCTTCATGCGGCCGCGCTGCTGCTTACGATACTTAACTCTCTTTGGAAGTAACATTACTTATTACCTCCTTCTTTTCTTTCTGTTCTTTCGGCTCTGGGTCTGCGATCGTCCCTGCGGCGTGGTCTGTCATCGCCGTTTCTGGGGCGGCGGCGCTTATTGTCGGGTCTTTCCTCTGTCTTGGGAGCTTCGCCCTTCAAAACCTCGCCCTTGTAGATCCAAACCTTAACGCCGATCTTGCCGTAGGTTGTTCCTGCTTCAGCAAAGCCGTAGTCAATGTCGGCTCTGATGGTCTGTAGCGGGATGGTTCCTTCATGATAAGATTCGCTTCTTGCGATTTCGGCGCCGCCCAAGCGACCGCCTGCCTTAACCTTGATGCCCTTTGCGCCAAGCTTCATAGCTCTTGCAATAGCGGACTTCATGGCTCTTCTGAAGGAAACTCTGTTTTCAAGATCCAAAGCAATCTTCTCAGCAACCAGCTGAGCGTTGAGATCGGGCGACTTAACCTCGAAGATGTTGAGGTTAACGGTCTTGCCGATCATCTTTTCGATCTCAACTCTTAATTTCTCAATAGCCTCGCCGCCTCTGCCGATAACAACGCCAGGCTTAGCGCAGTGGATATTGATCTTAACCTTGTTTGCAAATCTTTCGATTTCTACCTTGGGAACGCCAGCGGCGTACAGATTCTTCTTGATGTAGTTACGGATATTGTAATCTTCAACAAGGGTATCGCCGAAAGTGCTCTTATCTGCAAACCAGCGGGAATCCCAATCCTTTATAACTCCCACACGAAGACCGTGGGGATTAACTTTCTGTCCCATAGTTTACCTCCTCTTCCGACTTATTCCTTCTCGGCGAGAACTACCGTTACATGCGAAGTTCTCTTAAGAATTCTGTGACCTCTGCCCTTGGATACTGCTCTCATTCTCTTAATAATCGGTCCCGGGCAAACATAGCAGGTCTTAACATAAAGATTGTTCTTATCCATATCAAGGACCTCTGCGTTTGCGGCAGCCGAATTAAGAAGCTTTTCCAAATATTCGCAGGCAGCCTTGGGGGTGTGCTTAACTATAGCAAGCGCTGTCTCCAAGTCCTTTCCTCTTATAAGATTGAGAACAATCTCAACCTTGCGAGGAGCAATGCGCGCAGTTCTTAATACTGCTCTTGCTTCCATTTGTTATTTCCTCCTTTCGGCCTACTTACCGTTATTGGATGTCTTGGAACCGGCATGACCCTTAAAGGTTCTTGTCGGAGCGAACTCACCCAATCTATGTCCTACCATATCCTCAGTAACATATACCGGAACGTGCTTGCGTCCGTCGTGGACGGCAAATGTATGACCAACGAAATCAGGGAAGATAACCGACGCGCGGCTCCAAGTCTTAATAGCCTTCTTTTCACCTGTTTCGTTCATGGCAACGACTTTCTTGTAAAGGGATTCCTGAACGTATGGTCCCTTCTTAATGCTTCTACCCATTATTCATCTGCCTCCTTTCAAATTACTTGGCGTTGCGGCGCTTTACAATGAACTTATCGGAGCGGTTGTGCTTTGCTCTTGTCTTATAGCCCATTGTAGGCTTGCCCCAAGGAGTAACAGGGGAGGGATGTCCAACGGGAGATTTGCCTTCACCACCACCATGAGGGTGATCGCAGGGGTTCATGACAGATCCTCTTACGTGGGGTCTAACGCCCATGTGGCGCTTTCTGCCCGCCTTGCCCAGGTGAACGTTTTCGTGGTCGATGTTTCCGACCTGACCGATTGTCGCCATGCAGTTTGCGGGGATATAGCGCATTTCGCCGGAGGGAAGTCTGACCAAAACTCTCTCGTCCTCTCTGCCCATGAGCTGCGCCATATTGCCGGCGGATCTAACGAGCTGAGCGCCCTTACCGGGGTAAAGCTCAATATTGTGGATAAATGTACCAACAGGGATGTTGATAAGGGGAAGAGCGTTGCCGGGCTTGATATCGGCGCCGGTTCCTGCACAGATTGTATCGCCAACGTTTAAGCCGTTGGGAGCCAAAATGTATCTCTTCTCGCCGTCCTCGTACTTAACAAGAGCGATATGAGCGCTGCGGTTGGGGTCGTACTCTAAGCTGAGAACGGTTGCGTTCATGTCAAGTTTGTTTCTCTTGAAGTCGATTACACGGTATTTTCTTCTTTCGCCGCCGCCGTGATGACGAACGGTGATTCTGCCATAGCTGTTTCTGCCGGAGGTCTTTCTCATGGGTTCGAGAAGGCTTCTCTCCGGAGCGACCTTAGACAAACCGCTGTAGTCGGTAACAGTCATACCTCTGCGGCCGTTTGTGGTCGGCTTATAGCTCTTTATAGCCATGTTTATTCACTCCTTATTCTGGTTTTGCGGGATGCTTGCATCCCATACATACCCCCGGATTCTTAATTAAACCGGGGCTTTTGCCGGAATGTGCGGCTTGTTTCAGCCGCAGGCTCCGCATCTTATCAGATCATGCCGTCGAAGAAGGCGATGGTCTTGGAGCCCTCGGCAAGTGTTACGATAGCCTTTTTCCAGTTGGGAGTTCTGCCTTCGTTTCTTCCCATTCTGCGATAGCGGCCTCTTACCCTCATAGTGTTTACGCTTGCTACCTGAACGCCGAAGATTTCCTCAACGGCTTTCTTTATCTCGATCTTGTTTGCAGAGAGCGCAACTCTGAAGGTGTATTTACCGGACTGTAAATCAGCCATAGAGGCTTCGGTTACAACCGGCTTCAAAATAATGTCTTGAGCAGTTTTAGTCATTAGCAGTAAACCTCCTCAATCTTTGCAACGGCGTCTGTAACGACGATGAACTTATCGCAGTTCAGAATGTCGTAAACATTCAGGGTGTTGACAAGCGTAGTCTTAACGCCGGGAATGTTTCTTGCACTCTTGATAACCTTCTCATCAACAGCAGGCATTACGATAAGTGCCTTGCCCTCTGCGCCCAGAGCCTTGAGCATTTCAACAACGCTCTTGGTCTTGATTTCCTCCAGCGGGATATCCTTTAAAACAACAACGTCGTTATCGGAAAGCTTTGAGGAAAGAGCGGACTTCATAGCAAGTCTTCTTACCTTTTTGTTGATGGTGTATCTGTAGCTGCGGGGCTTGGGTCCCAAAGCGATACCGCCGTGTACCCACTGAGGAGCTCTTGTAGAGCCCTGTCTTGCATGACCTGTGCCCTTCTGTCTCCAGGGCTTTCTTCCGCCGCCGGAAACCTCGGTTCTTGTAAGAGTGGACTGTGTGCCCTGTCTCTGATTAGCCAGATAGTTAACTACCATAGCGTGCATTGCACTAACGCTGGGTTCTATTCCCCATACTGCGTCGTTAAGCTCAGTGTCAGCAACTACATTGCCTTTAATATCATAAACGGAAACCTTAGACATTGGTTACTTCCTCCTTCCACTAAGCCTTCTTAACACTGTTTATAACGGTAACGATACCGTTCTTGGGACCCGGAATAGCTCCCTTTACAGCGATAAGATTATTTTCAGCGTCTACCCTTACTACCTCTAAGTTCTGGATAGTAACTCTTTCGGCACCTAAGTGACCGGGCATTCCCTTGCCCTTGAAGATTCTCGAAGGGCTGGAGCAAGCGCCCATTGAACCCGCATGGCGGTGAACAGGACCTGTACCGTGAGTTTCCTTTAATCTGTGATTGTTCCAGCGCTTGATGGTGCCGGCGAAGCCTTTACCCTTGCTGGTGCCGCAAACGTCTACATAATCGCCCTCGGCAAATACATCTGCCTTAACGATATCGCCTACGTTTACGCCTTCCATGCTGTCAAGTCTGAATTCCTTAAGGGTTTTCTTCAGGGCGACGTCCGCCTTTTTGAAATGACCCGTAAGAGGCTTTTTAAGGCTCTTTGCAGTAGCGTCTCCGAAGCCGTACTGAGCGGCGTCGTAACCGTCGTTAGCGGCGGTTTTGAGCTGAACTACTACGCAGGGACCTGCCTCGATAACCGAAACCGGAATTACCTTGCCGGCTTCGTCGAAGATCTGAGTCATACCGATCTTCTTTCCGATGATGGCTTTCTTCATTTGGTTTTCCTCCTATTGGTTATTGGTCGGTCTTGCCGACATGACCTGTAAGCTTGATTTCGCTGAGAAATCGGTAATGCGATTTCTTTAGGAGATTACTTGATCTCCATTACGATATCAACGCCGGCAGGAAGCTCAAGATTCTGCAAAGCTGCAGTAGTGTCGTTGGTGGGGTGCAGAACATCGATAAGTCTTTTGTGAGTTCTCATTTCGAACTGCTCACGGCTGTCCTTATTGACGTGAACGGAACGGAGGATGGTGATTATCTCCTTATCCGTGGGGAGCGGAATGGGGCCTGAAACCTTTGCGCCGCTTCTCTTTGCCGCCTCAACGATCTTAGCGGCTGCTGCATCTACATTCGAGTGCTCATAGCCCTTGATCTTGATCCTGATTTTTTCATTGACTGCCATTTTTTAAAGCGCCTCCTTATGTTTTTTTGCTTGGGGGCAACCGGCTTGTTTTCTTGATTTGCAAGCCTTTCTGTTTTTTAACACGCTTCCGTGCGTTTCATGCATCCTCATAAAAATAACCGAAAAACGCAGGGTTTAAGACCGCTTCGGTTTTTCGGACACATAATACCGCACGATATTAATACGCACATTTAGACACAGCAGATTCAATGCCATAAAAGCACAAAACCCCGCTGTTCGCAAGATGCTAAAGCACATACCGTGTTGTTATTACAGTCGCCCGGTTTAAAATCGGACATACTCGGCTGAAATTACCCGGCACACAGCCGGCAACCTTCAGCTTCATCGCATATCTTTGCAGTCACGCAAGATATATGATAACACGAAAATGCGCCATTTGCAAGCGTTTTGCGAAATTTGCGGGAATTTTTGGCGTAGAATTTCAGAAAATTTTTATCTTCTTTTTTGTGAAATATATACAATTTACGGCTATATAATCACTCCGCCGCCGTCCGGCTCGGTAATCGGCGCCTTTTCCGGCTCATCCTCGGGGACTTTCACCACATTGGGAACAGACTCAACCTCGTTGCGCTCGGTGATGTAAACTGAATAGCTGTAGACCTTTTCACTGCCGTCCGGCTGCTTCATGCGGGATATCTCCTTTAAATATAAGAGATTGCCTTCGCCGTCGAAAAAGTACTTTACAGTAAAGCCGACAATGCTTTGGTCCGGTGCCGAATCACCCAGCTTTTCAATATCGTAAACATGGCAGACCTCTATTGCCTCGTCGTTCGTCGCAATATATGACTGCTCATCCACAACGGCTTTCTTGTAGAAAAGTATCAGTCCCTCGTCGGCATAGGGGTACTTGACATCGCGGGAATAAGCGGCGAAATCGCGGTCTGATGAGGTTGTATAGGTAATCTGCCCATTCTCCTCAGTGAACTGCTCATAGCCGTTGTTGTATTGAGCGATGTATTCGCCATCAGACCGACCGATGTAGGAATATGTCATCATGTCGGTTTCGTCGTATTTAAAAATGAATATCTGCTCAGAAGCGCCGGTATCGTCATTAATAACATCCACCCGGGCAGAATCCAGTGAGGTATACGCTTTGCGGGCAGCGAGGATATAATCCTCCCCCGCAACCTCTCGGCTGTCGCCGCAGGCGCTCAGACTTAACAGAATAATAAATGCTGTTAGTACAGCAATGATTCTTTTTGACATAGTTATAATTCCATGCGGGCAGCCGCAAAAAGGTTATTTGCGCCTATACCCTCTCTTCTTAACATCCATATTCTTCTTAAGGCTTGACATCCTGTCCTCACTCGAAGCCTTAAATTTTGAAAGCATATCCTCGAATCCGGCGTCGGTAACGGTGGAACGCGGCTCGTAGGCATATTCAAGCTCGCTCGGGTCAACGACCTCCTTCTTGACCGGCTTTTTGGGTGCGGGGCGCCTTGAAAAATTAGGCGTATCCTTGTCCTTATCCTTATCAAACATCGGCTGCCGCTGAGCGTCCGAACGCTTTTTGAATTCGCGCTGCTCCTTTTGCGGGGCAGACTCCGCCTTCTTTATGGAAAGAGCAATCTTTCCGTCATCCCCGATTGAGATTATCTTTACCTTAACATTATCCCCAACCTTCAAAAAGTCGTTGATGTCGTTCACGAAGGAGTTTGACACCTCGGAGATATGTACCATGCCGCTTTTGCCGTTCCCCAAATCGACAAACGCTCCGAACTTAAGTATTCCTGTAACCTTGCCTTCAACAATGCTTCCCTGTTCAAGCTGCATAAAAGTTTTCTAATCCTCTTTCACTTTATAGTCTTGCGTATCAAAGCGAAATCATTCCAGATTGTTCTTGGGATAGAACCGCCTTTCCCTGGGATAAGCGTAGCCGCGCTCGATAGCGGCGGAAAGCATATATTCGTATTCGTCGCCCGCGCTGAGAAGCCGCTGATACTCGTCGTTTTCCTGCTGAGTTTCGGTTATCTCATCCTTAAGCTTTTCGATAGCTGCCTTCTGCTCCGCGATATCCGCCTGAGTTGAAATGATAACGCTTACCGAATAAACAAGCAGCAGAGTAAACGCGGATATCTTAACAAGATCGAAAAATGCTGAACGCCGCTTGCCGCGCTTTTTATTCTTCACATGCGCCGGCGCGGTATGCTCGGTTGATTTTACCTGCCTGTTTGCCGCCATTTTCTCTGCCTCCTTTATCCGATAATAATACACTGTATATTATACAACACGAAAAGGCGCAATGGCAAGTGTTTTTAGACAATTATTTTTTAAGTTTTTGAAAAACCGTCAGCCCGCACAAATATCTTATAAATTTTTTGATGATTTTGACCACAATCATGTAAAAACCAGCCACCAATCCGAAGACCCTGCTCAATATTCCGCAGACTATTCTGCCCAGGCTTGCAAGATATACTCCGAAGCCAACAAGCATCCCTGCCAGAATAAACAGTCTTAATGCGCCCTCGGTGAAAGATACGCATAAGCTGTAATATACCGTTCCGAACAGCACACAGAACGCAAAATCCTCCGCCGCAACAACAGCGGAATGGTGCCTTACGCTTATCCTGAGCGCCCGCAGAATATCATATACCGAGCCGAGCAGCGCACCGGTCAGCATGGCGTAAAGAAAAAGCGTTATTTCCCGCCCGGTTCCAAGAAACATTCCCTGATACATCCCGTCACACCCTTAACATTATCTTGTTATTTTGCCCCACAGGGTCGGCTTTTTGGTTCTGTCCTTGTCGCCGTAGACCATGGATTTAACATCTCCGGTTATGGAAATGTTTCCTGATTCAAGGCTCATTTCGTCAACATGCAGGCATTTGCCCTTGATTGAAAGCTCGCCAAGCGTGGTGTAAAGCGATATTTCGCTTTCGTCGAAGCTTTCAACGTCAGTGACTCCCGAAACCGAAAGCCTTGAGCGCTCCTCCAAGATGATGTTGTGCTTTTTTACCGCCGATACCTCTGACATGATGATTCCTCCATATGGTAGATATTTTACTATAGTCTATGCGAAGATGTCACTAATCATGAAAAAACTGCCCGCGATACCCCGAGGTATCGCAGGCAGTAAATCGCGGAAAATTATTTTATTTCAGCTCAGCTTCGCCAGCTACTGCGGCATTCAGCTCTTCGAGGTAGTACTCAATAGAATCGGCGTGCTTCTCCTTAAGCTGTGCCCAGGTTGAAGGATTGTTGCCGGTAGTGCCGGTGATAAGGTTGTTAACAGCGGTGTTCAGGGCAGCAGGGCATCCTGAAGAGAAGTTAACAACAGGGTTATCCTTTGCGATCTGCTGGCAAAGGTCGTTCATATCCAGCATTTCCTGATTCCACAGGTATACTTCCTTAAGCTGCTTGATGTCTATGTCGATAACGGTCGGGTCAAGAATCTTGAAGCGCTCGCACATGGAAAGAAGCATAACGCCGTCAGGATTTGCAGCGCCCTTTATGATGTGGTAGCCTACCGGCTGACCGCCAAGATAATACTTACCGTCGCCGTTGGGATTCCTGGGAATAGGAACAAACATAAGCTCGCCTGCGGCTATATCGCCCCAGATAGCGCTCATATCGTCAACAGGACCGGTGAATGCCCACTTTTCTCTCAGCCAGAACAGGCAGTCGCCTTCCTTCATTCCTGCGCCGTCCTGCTCGGTGCCTCTCATAACGGTGGGGCATCTGCAATCGTTCTTGTTAAGGTCGTAAATAACCGACTCAACAGCTTCAAGGGCAGGGTCATCTATGTTGGAGACAAATCTGCCTTCCTCGTTGATGGCAATAAGCGTAACGCCGGTGGAGTTAACTAAAGCTGACTGCCAAGCCCAGCCGTCAAGCGCGTATCTGTCATCGTCGGGGTCAGAGAAGTCTACGCACATATTGTAGAATTCATCCCATGTCCACTCGTCGTTGGCGAACAGCTCGGCAGGGTCGTCAAAGCCCCACTCCTCCATAACTCTGCGGTTGTAGGCGCATACGTCTGTCGCCTTAACGTCGGTGCAGATTATCCAGCGCTGACCGTTCATCGAGAAGTATCTGTCAACGAACTCGGCGTTGCCTTCCCACAGCGGGTCGGTATAATCGATATAATCGTCAACGGGAACAAACATTGACTTCAAGCACTTTTCGGGGAAGGTCATAACCGAAGCAGTCGTAAAGTCGGGGCTGGTGCCGGCAAGGATGAGGTTTGCCAAATCGTCAAACCTTGAGCCGTATGTAGTTTCTACCCACTCAACCTCTCCGCCGTACTTGTTGCTGAAGGTCCAGTAACCGGTGTTGACTATTTCATCCTCATTGTAGTTATGGAAAGCGTCCACCCAGTGGTGATACTTAACGGTTGAATTTGCTCCGGCAGCCGTTTCAGCGTCCGGCAGCATGATTCCGGCGGCTGCAAGTATCGCTTCGGAATCTTCGGTGGAAAGAGTGAGCTTTATAATCTGTCTCTTTTCCTTACCGCAGCCGACCAAAACGAATATCATAAGTGCCGCAAGAAGAACTGCTAAAATTCTTTTAGACATAATATAATTTCCTTTCTAATATGCTTGATAACGATATATGCACAATATTATCGTCACCTTATACATTTTATCACACTTTCTGTTGAAATAAAATTATCTTTTTTAACAGTTTAATTTACTCTTCTTTGTGCACATTGATAGATTATGCTTCTAATATTTACCTATAATGCTGTTGTCACACAATATCCGCCGTCCTAACTGTTTTCCTGCTCAAATATTTCAATGGAAGCATTCAGCTCCTCAATATACATATTTAACCTATCGATATTGTTCTCCTTTGCCTGAGCCCAGCTTACTGCGTTGCTCTGGCGCGACGAGCACTTTATCTGCTCGGCGGTAATCCACAAATCTGTTCCCAGACCGCTGCCGTAATAAACCGTTGCGGTTTCACTGTCCTGAGCAAGCGCCTTGCAGTGGTCGTACATATCGAGCATTTCCTGCGTCCAGAAATAAGTATCCTCCAGCTGCTTGCGGTCGATATCTATAACCGTCGGGTCAAGCTTCTTGAATCTGTCGCAGGAGGCAAACAGCGCCACGCCGTCGGGGTTAGGGCAGTCCTTTATCATGCAGTAGCCCGAAGCGATTGCCTGCATATAATACTTACCGTCGCCCTCTTTGTCTCTGGGCATGGGAACAAACATAAGCTCGCCTGCGGGGATATCACCCCAATAATGAGCCATTTCCTCAACAGGGCCGGTAAACGCCCATGGTCCTCTTATGTAGAACAGGCAAAGACCGTCCTTAACGCCGGCGCCCTCTTCATCGGTGCCGTTTCTGGTGTTGTTGTTGTGATTCCATACAGGGTATATGCACTGGTTCTTAGAAAGATTGTACAATAGGTCTGCGGCTCTCTCAAGTCTCGGATCGTCAATATTCGATTCAAATCTTCCCGTTTCCGGGTTCAGCGCCACAATCGTAGTACCCGCACATTCCATTATTGCGCCCGAGTATGCCCAGCCGTCCAGCGCATATCTGTCAAAGTCGGGTTCGGAGAAGTCCATGCACATCTCATAGAATTTATCCCATGTCCACTCGTCGTTGGCATAGAGCTCAGCAGGGTCGTCGAAGCCCCAATCATCAATGACTCTGCGGTTGTAGGGGACAACGCTCTCAAAGCTGTTTTCGGTGCAGATAGCAAAGTGCTTGCCGGCAAGGGTGAAGTATTTGTCTACAAACGGCTTAACTCCCGCCCAAAGAGGGTCGTCATAGTCGATATAATCATCAACCGCCATGAACATTCCCTTAATGGGATATACCGGGAAGGTGTCGTTACAGTCAGAGGCTATCGGGTAGAAATCCGGCGCGTCTCCGCCCAGAACCATGGGTGCAAGGTCATTATACCTTTCCGCCCATGTCGTTTCTATCCAGACTATTTCGCCGTTGTATTTGTTCGAGAAGGTCCAGTAACCGGTGTTTACTATTTCATCCTCGGAGTAGTTGTGAAAGTCATCATACCAGCAGAACCATTTTATGGTGCTGTTTGCGCCCGCCGCACTCTCAACGTCGGGCAGCATGATTCCGGCGGCGGCCAGTATCGCTTCGGAATCCTCAGTGGAAAGGGTCAGCTTTACAATCTCCCTTTTCTCCTTGCCGCAGCCACAGGCAAGAATGCCGAACACCATAATCAGAACAAGCACAACTGATAAATACCTTTTAGTCATATGCGGTCAACCTCTTTTCAATTATTTTGCAGTCATCAGTTAGTAAAAGATTAAATTAGATTGCTACTTAATAAGTATAACATACTGCCGCAAAATATTAAAGGGATTTTTTTCACAGATTGCATCGCTCCTATTTGTGAATTATACATATAATTAAAAATATAATGTATTAAAATGGAAGCATACATTTTTCTGCTCTTCAGAATAGTGCCATGCGCACGGTAATCCCGCAAAAAGAAAACCCGCCCGACAGGTGAATTCCCATCGGGCGGATTGATTGCAACATATTATCGCGTTACTTCTTGATTCTGTAGGTTATGCACTTTGAGTGGATAGCGGGGAATTCCTTCTTGGTTCCGCCCCATGCGCTGTCGTACTTATACTTCGAGGTCTGCGCAGTAAGAAGCTTCTTAAAGCCGTTTTCGCCGTAATTCGAAAGGACGTAATCATAAACATCCTCGCTCGAGCAGTACACTCTTACATATCCGTAGTTGTCGCCGCTGTCAACAGCAGCCTTTATAGCCTTTTTAAGGACTGCCTCAGCGTCGCCGGTGCTTTCGATATAACAGCCGTTGACATTATACCAGTTGAGCTTGGTTGCAGTGCAGCTCGGCTCGCTGTAGAACCGCATATCAAAGTTGTCAGCATGGGACTTTGTCATGAACTCATCGGTTCTGAGGAAGTACTCATAAGAGATATAATTGGGGTCTACCTTGGTAGAGGATACAGGGTCGCCCCATGTGGTATCCAGGCAGTACCAGTCGCCGTCTACCTTTACCTTTACCCAGATATGCTTTGCAGAGGTACCCATACCAATGTCAAATACAACATCGAAGCCGAGCTTGGAAAGCATATAGAAGGTTGCCTTTGCATAGCCAAGGCAGGTAGGTCTGCCGTCAACTATAGCGCCGTAAGCGTTGGAAGCCCAGGGACCGCCGACATTGTCCGCGTCGGGAGTGCAGTTAAGGACAAGCCAATCGTATATGTACTTGACCTTCTGATAATCCGACCATGAGCTTTTTACCTTTGAGAGCACTGAATCAGTCTTGCTTCTGAGCTTGTTGACCATATCAACGCAGTCTTCAATGGTATCGCAGTAGTAGCTTACCTTTACCAGCTGAAGCTTGCCGTCGTTTACGCCGCCATTGTAGGCAGAGCCTTTAATGGTATCAACATAGCAGTATTCAACAGCAATTATAGGAAGTATCTGCGCCGCAAAATCATATGCTTCGTCGGCGTCGATAAGCGGATCTACATATATAACCTGCTGGAAGTTCTGAATGCCTTCAAGAATCTGCCTGATAACGGTTTCATATCTGGAATCGTTTATTCTTGACATTGTGTATTCCAGCTGATTGTCCGCAATAGCGTCGCCAAAGCCTTCAAACGAGGCTATGGGATTAACGTCATCATCGCCAAGGTCAACATCCGGGTCATCGTTGCTGGAAGGATTCTGAGTTGTGGTGGAAGAGGGCTTCTTATCTGTAAGATAAGCGTTGCTTACATAGCCGACTCCGCCGTTGAACTCTATTCTGTACCAGCCGGTTGAAGCCCTTCCGGTTACGGTAGCAGCGCTGCCCTTTTTAAGTGTTCCAAGCTTGTCATAATCAGCACTTGGGCCGCTTCTTACGTTTACGACATCCGTTGCATACATGGTTGCTGCAACATCCTCAACTGTGAAGCTTCCGTCATCCTTTTTGGTGGTGGTGGCAGGCTTGTCTGTTGTTACCGGCGCCGAAGTAGTCTCAGGCGGGGGAGTAGGCATAGTGTCGGTATCTGTCGGGTCGGTTACCGGCGGTTCAGTCACTATTGGGTCGGTTGCAGGCGCGGGTGTTACATCAGTAACATCAGGCATCTGCGACTCAGTGGCA
>CALDFS010000285.1 GCA_937942105.1 uncultured Ruminococcus sp.
TATAGCACTTTCACGGTAAAAAGAAAAGAGCCTCAGCCAAAACAGCGGTTTTGATAAAAATGTTTAACGGTTCTATGGCTAAATGGGCAAAAAGTACATGAATCTACGAAGCAGAACGTCACAGTATGTGCAGAGGATACAAAAGAATAACAAATGCTGCTTATCACTGCCCAAAGCAAAGCGAGCCGCCCGAAAGCAGCCCGCTCTGCACAATCACATCAATTCACACCTAAATTTTCCCAGTCGATATCCTTTTCATCGACAAATCCGCTGCTCTCCGCCCGCTCGATGAGTTTCCTTTCCTCATCAGTGACCTTGGTAAAATCGGGGTCCCATGCGAGTACAAGCTTTTTAATAAATTCGTAGGCAAATTCCTTATCCGCCTCGGGCAAAACATCAATCAGCTTGGCGGCTTTAATAGCAATATCCGACATAATCATCCCTCCCAATCGCAAGTTACAAGCAAAGCGAGCCGACAGCCGCCGACCCGCTCTGCATATTAAGGAGATATTTTCAATCCTTACTCATTCTTTATAGCTTCCAGCGCCGACAATCTTGTCGCCCTGATTGCAGGATAAAGTCCCGAGACTACGCCTACAATCGTTGCCAATACCAACGCAGCTAAATCGAGCCATGGCGGTATGATTGAAAGGCTTGATGTTGCGGCGTCTATACCTATCACAGACATTCCGCCGTTCTTAGCAAGCGAATTGACGAGCGCCGACGCACCGTAGCTCAGCAACACTCCCAGCGCGCCGCCTGTGATGCCTATAATCGCGGCTTCAATCAGGAACATTCCCCTTATGTCGGACAGCTTGCAGCCTAAAACCTTCATAATTCCTATTTCACGCGTGCGCTCGTAAATTGACATCACCATGGTGTTCGCAATACTTATCGCCGCAACAACGAACGCAACTATACCTATCGCGCCAAGGATTGCGCGCAGGAACTTGGTCTGATCCTGCATACTCGTCAGCCACTGCATGTTGGAGCTGGTCTGATAGCCCATTTCTGCTATAGCCTTTTCAACCTCCTGCACATGTTCCTGATCCTCTACCATAACGGTTATCTGGTTGTATATGCTTTGGCGGTCGGATCCGCTGCCGGATGTACCGCCCATAGAGATTCCGCCGCTGCCGACTACTACTACATCGGATGAATAAGAATAATTCTCCCAGCCGTAGTATTTGGAACGGTTTTCATCAAAGGATTTCTGCATAGCGTCAACGCCCTTGATATCCATATATATTTCGGTGTTGTAATCCTCATTTACGTTCTGAACAAGTATACCAACACAGTTACCCTCTAAAAGCTTGATTCTTGTCTTAGAGGTGTCAACCGCGCCGGTTCCGTAATCCCAGTACCATGTCATCTGATACTTATGGTCATCGAGCGGGTTAAACGGAAGCTCTTCTCCCTCGGCGGGAGTATAGCCCCACTTAGGATCCTCCTCGCGCATCTTGTAGAAGTTGGATGGAACATTGTAGCGCATTACAAAGTTGTTGGTTCCGACATCGCTTTCGTTTAAAAGTCTGCCATAAAGTACATCGTAGCCAAAATCCTCCATCGATGCGGCGTCTATTCCTCTTATATATATGTCATCGATTTTCTGGGTGTTGTCCATCAGCATTACGCACCAATAGCTGTCCTCAGGAGTTACTGCCTTAACGTGCTTCAGCGCGCGGATATCTTCAACAGCAATATCATCCAGTGGGGTTCGGCTTGTATTTTCCTCCCACTGACCGGTTTCCTCGTTTACTGTGCCCCAAAGCTCATAAACCTGAATCTGCCTAAGGTCGCCGTATGAGCTTACCTGATCCTCGAAGCCCTTGTTCATTCCGATACCGATAGAAAGCATGATAACAACCGCCATCGTTCCGATAACAACGCCCAGAACCGTCAGCGCGCTCCTCGCCTTGCGCCGAAGGAAGTTTCCCCCGGCGAAGCGTATAACATCGGTTTTTCTCATTTAAATAACATTTCCTTTCAAGTCGCGGTTAAAAAGCCTGTTAAGCTTTATTATTCATCATCATCGTCTTCCAAAAGCTTGGCCTTGCGCTTCTTTACAACAACAACGATTATGATGACGGCTATAAGCACGACTGCCGGGATTCCTATTATCAATCCCCACTTAAGTGCGGGAGCCATTCCGCCCTGCTCGACGCCCTCGCCTTCAACAGGCATATCTCCGCCGGGCATACCGGGGCCGGGTTCTATCATATCATCACCCATCATGCCGGGGTCAAAGCCCATATCGCCGCCCATCATGCCGGGGTCGCCTGCGCCGCCCATAGCTTCGGTTATTGTTACCTCGAAGGGATATTCAACCCTCTGCTCGTTTGAGGAAGCGTCTTCAAATGTAAATACCAATATTGCCTGCTTTGTATCGCCGACATTGGCGCCCTCGGCTGGGACAATGGTTCCGTTGAAGAAGTCATAGCTCGAAGCATTCAGAGTTCCTACATACTGGGTGCTCATGGTGAAGTCGCCCTCAACGCTTACCGCAAGGTTGGTCATGGGGTTCTTGGATTTGTTGAAGTACTGGAATGTGATTGCCGTACCGTCAAGCGGGCACTCCGTCGGCGGATTCCATTCCATAAGCTCGAACTTAATCGGCTGGGTAACAGGCAGGTTAATTGTCATCGAGTTGCCGTTGCTGCTGGTGTAGGATTCGTTGGCTTCGTACTGGAAGTCGTATTCAATCTGTATGGGATAGCTCTTAGCACCTGCCGAGGCACTTGTTTTAAGCTTGATTACATACTCAACCTCGCCGTCCTTCTCAAGCTTTTCGGTGTAGAAGGAGGTTGTGCCGTCGATGGGAGAGAAAACTGTTTCGGGAACCGAGGATGAACCGCTCGAACCGGAAGAGCCGGAAGAGGATG
>CALDFS010000286.1 GCA_937942105.1 uncultured Ruminococcus sp.
GAGCCGGGCAGGCCTTCAAGGATATGCTCGAGCATTTCCATCAGCAGGGCCTGATGCACGTCCCCACGCTCGCCCAAAAGCCAGTTGACCGTGAACAGCGCGCGCTTTTCGCCCTTGGAGGCGGCATAGGCTACTTCGATCTGCCGTGGGGTTTCCAGACGCGGCTGCAAAGGCACGTCGGAATTGACCGGTCGGGCCGTGTAGCCCTCAAGCGCTGCTGCCGTCAGGCGCAGGCGCTCGTCTTCCGGGTCGTCGCCCCAGATGGAAAAGCGGGCGTTGCTGGGGTGGTAGTAGCGGCTGTGAAAATCGTAAAAGGCCTCGTAGGTGAGGTCGGGGATGTTTTCCGGATTGCCGCCGGAATCAAGGCTGTAGAGCGTATCGGGGAAGAGCGCCTGCTGGCTCTGCTCCGCGAGGACGGAATCGGGCGAGGAGTAAACCCCCTTCATCTCGTTGTAGACCACGCCCTTGTATGACCACGGGCCATCGGGCGTTTCGGCCTCCACGTGCCAGCCTTCCTGCCGGAAGATATCTTCATCGATGCGCGGGTGAAACACTGCGTCTATGTAGACGTCAATGAGGTTGTAAAAATCGCGCAGATTGCAGCTTGCGATGGGGTAGCAGGTCTTGTCGGGAAAGGTGAAGGCATTGAGAAAGGTCGCCATCGAGCCCTTGAGCAGATCGACGAACGGTTCCTTTACAGGGTAACGGTCAGAGCCGCAGAGCACCGAATGCTCTAAGATATGGAACACGCCTGTGTCGTTCCAGGGCAGGGTTTCAAAGGCTACGCCGAAGGTCTTGTTTTCGTCCGGTCTTTTGATCCATATGGCCTGCAAGCCGGTTTTATCGTGGGTAAGCTCGATAAGTGAGCCGCCAAGCTCGGGCAGCTCGCGCACGCGTGTGACCGTGAAGCCATGGATTTTTTCATTAACTGTCATTTGATTTCTTTCCTTTCAGATTGATATGAAACCTCCGCCGGCGTTTCCGGCGGATATGCGGATGCGTATAAATATTGATGATATACATATACAAACAGCATTTTAACACTATTTATAGTTATTATACCATATTATTATCATCAATTCAATAGTTTTTTGTGAAAAAAGGTGATGCTTTGTGCCGAAAAGACATCTCACCGCCTTATCCGCCGCATGAATCATTACCCGCAAAAGCACATTGCTCCCTAACCGTCCCCGAGCGGCAGTCATCGAGTCCTTCTCGTCAAAATAATAGCAATCGAGTTGAACATCAGACCAAGGGGAAGAAGCACCCTTGAGCAGTCGCTCTTGCGAAACATACATAAGGCAAAGCAAACAAGGGCGGCAACAAAAAGCAGTATGCCGATTATATTCAACACATTTTTCATAACAACACCTCCCGAAATCAAATTACAATGAATGCGCGGGTCCATCCTCTTAAAAAGGTCCGGCGTTTCCGTCCTTAAATTGCAAGCAACAGTGTTTTATATGCATAGGCTTTCCCACCGAACAGCAATACTGCCGAAGACGGAGGAAAGGCTGCTGACGGCAAAACAAATGGACGACCACCGCCTACTTAGAGCCGTCAGCTTCACATTATCTTGCTATAAATAGCCTTCAGCACGCAGCTGACAACAAGCTGAGCTATAGCCGCAATTATCAAAGTCCTGCTGACCGTTTCGTTGGGAGAAGCAAGCCCCGCAACTATAAGCGCCTCCGAAAGATAAATTACCACCGGATGCCCGGATTTTATGCGTATCGTGGCGGAGCGCTCATCGTTGTCGGCGATGAAGGCGGCTTTCAGCTTTTCGTCGTCGTGCAGTCTTCTGATATCCAGAATCATCAGTGCAATTAAGGATATCACTATAACCGGGACGAACCCGAAAACAAAGCCCCGCTTAAATCCGGGAACGCCGCCAATAACAAACATCTTAACAATAAACGCCGCTACGATAAGCACCGCAAAAACCCCACAGGCGATTATTCTTTTCTTAACTTCTTTTCTGTACTTTTCCAAATTTTTCTCCATAATTATTACCTTACCTTTCATAAATCGTGAATCCCAATGTCCAAAGCCCGAAACGTCCCCGCCCGAGCCGGGGCAAACTAATCGATATCGTATTCCGACAAATCGAAAACCTCTTCAATACTCAGTCCGAAGCACTTTGCGATTTTGTACGCCAGCGGCAGTGATGCAATATACCTGCCGGTTTCTATTGAGGTTATGGTCTGCCTTGTTGTTCCGACGGCCATCGCCAGCTCCTCCTGAGACATCTTCCGGAGCTTTCGCAGCTCTTTTATTTTAGTTTCCATGTACACCTCCGGGGTAAATTGTAAAGTTAACTTTGCATTTTTAGTATAGCATACTTTGCATAAGATGTCAAGTAGGCTTTGCAAAAAATTTCAGAGATGAAAAAATCCCTCCCAAGGCGCCATATTGCTTCCTCGAGAGGGACTGGTTGATTTTTAAGATATCCGCAAAAGCGGGTTTACTTCCGTTCCTCCGGGTTCAGCGGAACGATTGCAAGGGTTTTGCCCAGCGGAACCAACAGCTTTATCAGCGTGTCAATCTGCGGGCTGGTGATTCCCCGCTCCATACGCGCTATAACCGGTTGCTTTACGCCGCTCAGCTCTTCAAGCTTTTTCTGGCTTATTTTGTTTTCCTGCCTTGCCTTTATCAGCTCACCTATTAAGGCTACCCGCAAATCGCTGGCTGCGATTTCTTCCGGGGTGAAAAGCTCTGCTCTTACTTCATCCCAACTGCGGCCTATAGGACTATAGTTCTTATTTTTGTTCATAGTCGATACCCCTTTCTAAAGCATCTGCCAACTCTCTCTTGGCTTTCTCAATTTCTCTTACCGGCGTTTTCTGCGTTGTTTTCATAAAGGTGTGCAGAAGTAAAAAACTGCCGTTATGCCACGCTGCAAATAGTATTCTGTCCCTTAACGGTCTTAGTTCCCATATTTCGCCGTCAAGATGTTTAACATATGGTTCACCTACTTGGGTTCCATACAATCTTAAAGCCTGGATATAGTCATTTATCTTATTTGATTTTATGCGGCTGTCCTTATCTTTTTTGCGTGACAATTTCTGCAAATAATCAATCACGGGTTGTTTTCCGTTTCTTGTTTGATAAAAATGTATGTCGTACAATTAGCTTTCCCCCTCCCTCTATCATTATACTCAAAAGTTATCGGTTTGTCAAGTACTTTTAAGTTATTTGTTCGGACGGCTTTGATGTTCTATCATTAATCTTAACAATAAGTTAACAAAGTAAATTAGTGAAAAGAGAAGAGAAGAGATAAGAGTACAAAAAAGAAGAGCCGCCATAATAGCGACTCTTCGTTTTGGCGGAGAAAGAGGGATTTGAACCCTCGCGCCGGAAATCCCGACCTACTCCCTTAGCAGGGGAGCCCCTTCACCACTTGGGTATTTCTCCATGCAATGAATAAAAACAATATTCCCGCCGCGGCTACCTGTCACCGTGACAGCATATCTATTATAATAGCAAATCACAAAAATGTCAAGTGTTTTTTTGCAATAGTTTGCCCCATGCAAAATATTTTTTTCGGGATGCACACTGCACGCCCTCTGCACTTATTTACTTTTTGATAAAACCGTGCTATACTATAATAGTATAATTGTATAGAAAGGACTGCTATATATGTTACGATTCAAGAAGCTGACCGCCGTTGTATGCTCCTGCCTTCTAATTGCCGCGATTTTATCCTCCTGCGGGCAGAAGAAAAATGAAGTCGTGCTCCCCGATGAGGATGGCTGGTTTTCAATATGGGCGACGGCGCCGCAGGTCGCGGAATATGAACAGATACCCGTTAACCCCGGATTCGCCGGAAACACCTGCCGTCAGGTAATACGCGCATCGATCGGCGGTAACAAAATAAAGCTCACCTTTTCAAACGAATACGGCTCTACCCCGCTGATTATAGAAAGTGTGCATATCGCCAAGCTTCTGTACACCGGAAACCCCGCTATCGACACTGCCACTGATAAGGTAGTCACCTTCGGCGGCAAGCCGGATGTATCCATCGAGCCGGGCACAGCCGTTGTTACCGACGAGATAAGCTTTGAATTTGCAGCACTTGATAACATAGCCGTTTCAATGAAGATAGGCGAATATACCGGCGGAGATATCACCTGCCATCGCAATGCAAACACCTCCTCATGGATAGTCGAGGGCGACAGGGTCGGCGACGAAACCTTCGGCGGAGTCAAAGTCATGAGTTCATGGTACTACCTTGTAAACGCGCAGACCTGGGCGGAGGCGGGCACTAAGACGCTTGTATGCCTTGGCGATTCCATTACCGACCGCGCATGCTGCACCTTTAATCAGTATAATTCCTGGCCTGATCAGCTCGACAGCCTGCTCAAAGCAAATCCCGAAACCTCGAAGATTTCTGTTGTAAACATGGGCATAAGCGGAAATATGCTCTCCGGCGAGTACGGCGACCCTGCTTCCAAGCGGCTTGAAAGGGATGTTTTAAACGTCCCCGGGGTGCGGTATGTCGTTTTGCTCATAGGAATAAACGACGTTGGAACGGCTCAGGCGGATATCTCAGAAAAAATGAAGACCGACTACAAGTCCATCATCGACCGTTGCCATGAAAAGGGCATAAAGGTTTATGCCGGAACGCTTACGCCGGTGAAGGGCAACTTCTACTTCTCCGAGCTCCACGAAACTATCCGCTGGGCGGTAAACGACTATCTTATGTCAAACGAATCCGGCTTCGACGGTGTTATAGACTTCGCATCGGCTATCGCGCGGGAAGATGACCCCTCGCAGATGCGGGATGAGTACTGCTCCCCCGGAATGGACTATCTCCACCCCGGCGATGAGGGATATAAGGCTATGGCACAGAAGGCTTATGAGCAGCTTATTTGGATATGGAAGAACGAGGCGGCCATTGCGGCTGGCACCGCAAAGTGATAAGCAGACGGCTCGTACTGAGTAATATATTCTCATTTTGTTTGCCGTCTGCCGCGTTTCCTCCATCGTTGGACGTAGTTTTGCGATATAATATGGTTTCTTCGCTGTCCTATTCTATTGTTTAGGATTATTGGACGGAAACGCCCCGAGTTTGATTAGCCTCTTTTATAGTTTGCAAGGAACTATATTGTAAAGGGCAGTTTGTGCGCCTACCTCCTGAGTAAAAATCACCAAAAATCCCCGCAAAATATCTCCATTCGGCTTGCAATTTCATCAAAAATCCTATTGCCAAGGAATGAAAAAAGAGGTATAATTAAATGGTAAATAACTGTTCGGAGCTGTATGTGGGCAAGCTTTTGACGAAAATTAGTATTAAACACGCTTAAAGCAGACTTTGACAACAGATTACAAATAAATTTCTGAAGGGAGACTAATCATGAAGGAAGAAAATCTTAAAAAAATCCATGAGCTTTACGACCTCTGGCTTGCAAACGCCACCGAGGACAAGGATCTTATCGAAGAGCTTGAATCGATAAAAGGGGACGATGAAGCTATAAATGACCGCTTCTACCGCGACCTTGAATTCGGCACAGGCGGACTGCGCGGAGTTATCGGCGCGGGAAGCTACAGACTGAATATCTACACCATCCGCCGCGCCACACAGGGTCTTGCAGACTACGTAAACGGCGCTTTTGAGAATGCCGCAGTCGCTATCGCCTATGATTCAAGAATCAAGTCGGATGTTTTTGCACGTGAAGCCGCAAGGGTTCTTGCCGGCAACGGAATAAAAGCGTATATCTATTCCGAGCTTATGCCAACCCCAATGCTTTCCTGGGCGGTAAGAGCTTTGAGCTGCAAGGCCGGTATCGTCTGCACTGCTTCGCACAACCCATCTAAGTACAACGGCTATAAGGCCTACGGCGCCGATGGCTGCCAAATGACCATAGAGGCTGCTGATATCGTGCTTTCAAAGATAAATGCCGTTGACATGTTCGGCGGGGCAAAGCTTGTTGACTTCGACGAGGGCATTAAGTCCGGCATGATTGAATTTATCAAGCAGGATGTCATCGAAGCCTACCTCGATGAGGTTCAGAAGCAGCAAATCCACCCCGAGGTTTGCGCATCGAGCGGACTCAAAGTAGTATATACCCCCTTAAACGGCACAGGCAACAAGCCTGTTCGCGCAATACTTAAAAGAATCGGCGTAAGCGAGGTTACGGTAGTCCCCGAGCAGGAGATGCCCGACGGTCACTTCCCCACCTGCCCATTCCCGAACCCCGAAATCAAGGAGGCTCTGCACCTTGGATTAGAGCTTTGCAAAACCGTCAAGCCCGACCTTCTTTTGGCCACCGACCCCGACTGCGACAGAGTTGGTATCGCTGTCCCGGATAAGGACGGCAACTACGTTCTGTTCAGCGGCAACGAAGTCGGAGCTATGCTGCTTGAATACATCTGCAAGGAAAGAATCGCGCTGGGCAAGATGCCGCAAAACCCTGTTGCCATAAAGTCGATAGTTTCAACAGCCATTGCGGATGAAATTGCAAAGGATTACGGCGTTGAAATGCGCAATGTACTTACAGGCTTCAAGTTCATCGGCGAGCAGATAGGATACCTCGAAGTAGCTGGCGAGGCTGACAGATTCATCTTCGGCTTTGAAGAGAGCTATGGCTACCTCGGCGGTTCTTATGTAAGAGATAAGGACGCTGTTATCGGCTCGATGCTTATATGCGAGATGGCTGCCTACTACCGCTCAATCGGCGTAAGCCTGCTCGAAGCAAGAGAAGCCATGTACAAGAAGTACGGCAACTACGTCCACACCGTTGCAAGCTTCACCTGCGAGGGCGCTGCCGGCATGGAGGAAATGGCAAGAATAATGAGCGGTCTGCACGCAGGCTATCCCGAAGCCATCTGCGGCTTTAAGGTAGTTAAGGTTGACGATTACGAGAAGAGCGAAACGCTCGACATTGCAACCGGCGCAAAAACCGCAATCACCCTTCCTAAATCGGACGTTCTGTGCTACACCCTTGAAAACAGAGCGACGGTTATTATAAGACCCTCCGGCACAGAGCCTAAGATAAAGGCTTACTACACCACCGTCTGCGCAAGCAGAGAGGAAGCGGTTGAGCTTGGCGAAAAGATTGCGGCATATGTTAAGAATATGCTGGGCTTCTGAGATTCTAAGTGAAGCAAGCAATAATTGAATACTGAATATCGGCACAGAATCACTTTGCTTCGTGATTCTGCGCCGATTATTTATAAATATTTTTTGAAAATTGCACCAAATCTCTGTTTTATATTGTACTTATATATAGACGAGCTGAAAAAGGAAGTGACAGTATAATGCCCTTACTCTGCGCCGCGCTTATAGACAACCCGAGCGACAAGGAAAAATTCCTGCAAATTTACCACTACTACAAACACATCATGTATGCCAAAGCGATGTCGATACTGCACAACCCCGCTCTGGCAGAGGAAGCCGTTCAGGAGAGCTTTTTGAACATCGCAAAAAATATTTCAAAAATTCTTCCGGCAGACTGCACCAAAACGTTTTCCTTAGCTGTAATTATAGTTAGGAACATTTCGATAAATATGCTGAAAAAGGAGCATTTCGAGGTGCGTGAAGCAATCGACGAAAAAGCAGAAGATGTCAGCATAAATGTTTTATCACAGGTAATGTCGGAACAAGGATATGAATACCTTCTGTCTCTGATAAACGGTCTTGACGATATCTATAGAGACGTTCTTATCCTTAAACTTACAATGGGTTACGACTCGGCAGAGATATCCGAGCTTTTAGGAATTCCCATAAACACAGTGAACTCGCGGATATTCCGCGGCAAAAATATCCTTAAAAAGAAGCTGGAGGGTTACACAAATGAATAACAGGCTTAAAAACAACGATAAAATATTCGACGATATTCTAAGCGGCGCACTGCTCACATATGCCGAAAATGAAATCCGCGAGCTTAATGATATCCCCTGTGAGCATACCTTTTCGTTTGGATTTGAAAGGAAAATAACCAAGATTGCAAAGAGCATTTCGCTTAGAAAAGCCGCAAAGACCGCGCTTAAAGGCACGCTGAAAGCAACGATGTCTGCTGCGTGTGTGCTTGGAGTTGTTTTTATGGTACTTATGACCCAGCCGAGAGTTTATGCGGCGGTGCTTGATGCTGTAAGAGATATTAATACCGACCACGACGAGTTCACCTTTCCCGATAATGATTATTCTGAAGGCTCAGCCTATCTCAACCAAAACATACGCCTGCATAACCTTCCGGAAGAATTTGTGCTTCGCCAGATATATTTCTCAGATTCTGATATTTCCATAACTTATGAATCGATATACGGAGATGATATCATCAGTTTTACCTACGGAATATCGCATAGCGGCTCATTGATATGTATAGATAACGAGCATCACTCATACACAAAATTAAACAAAAACGGAATTGAATATCACTGCTATGAAAAAACAGATGACAACTCTGACAATATGCTGCTTTGGGTAAATGACGGTTACAATTTTATGATTACTGCACAGCTGCCTATGGACGAATTAGTGCAAATGGCTGAAAATGTAGAATGATTTAAAATAGCTGCACCAAGTTTTCAAAATTTATTGTAGTTATATATGAAGACAAAATAAGGAGGACTTTTAATGAAAAAAATAGTAAAAAAATCACTCATGCTCTTGACGGCTATTTTGCTGCTCACGGTTTTTGCAGCATCAGTTTATGCTGTTCAGCCGAGGTACACAACCGTCAGCAATGTCAGGCTTACAATTACGCCCACGGCTAATGGCGCTTCATGCTATTGCAAGATTGAAGGCAATTCAAACGTCACCAGCATAACTGACGGAGTTATGGAACTTAGGGACAGCAGCGGAACGGTTGTTGCAACTTGGTCGAACCTTTCCGCATCCGGCAGACAGCTTACTGTTACAAGAACCGCAGCAAATGTTTCCAAAGGCGAAACCTACACGCTGACAATAACCGCTTATGCAAATACATCAACTTCCAGCGAATATATAAGCGAAGCTGTCTCAGGAACTTGCTAAGGAATAAAGCAAAGAAAGGCACTGGGGACAGCCCAGCACCAGGAATTATATGTAAATATACGAACATAGTCAACGCGCTTGAGGTAAATATGTATTGATTTTTCTTTGTACAGCCACATATCTAACAATCAGCAAATGGTGAAGTGGGTTTGATAATCGGCATACTCTATCGTGCAATAGCGACATGATTAGAAAGGATTAGTGGTATGAAAGAAGCTTATAAAGTTATGATTGTGATACTTTTGGTTATCTTAGCTATGCTAATGTGTTCCTGTCAATCGAAAGGTGCGAAAAAATCTGACGATGTACCGTCGGAGAATTCCCATCCTATAGACATTATTGTCAGCAACGAGACAGGCGGCGAGAGCACAAATAAGCAGACTGTTTCTGACAGTTCTGAACAAGAAACCGATTTTCCGTCCACCTCGAAAAACGAGCCAGTCTCTGAATATGAAGAAAAAACTTTTAACATAGACGATTTTCCATATGGTACACGTCCTCTTGACAAAAATATAAACTACAACTCGGATGTTGTTTCTGTGGAGACTAGCGAGGAATTTGATGAAGTTGAGGGTAAAACCAAATACTTTTGCACAGTTTATAATCTAAGTGAGGATGAAATAGAGGTTGACGGTACGTTTAATACTCACGCATATATTGGAGGCGGCGAGTGGGTTGACGTTACATACGGAGACAGCTCCTTGGATGTGTTTGTTATTGCTCCGGGCGAAAGTGTAAAAATTCAATATTGGCTTACAGGGCTGCCTGAGGGAACTTACCGAATTGTAGGAAGATTTTGGACATCTGACACGATAGAAACCCAATACTTTTCGTTTATGCAGTGAAGGAGACGTCTGATAAACAAGATGTTTTGCCTCACATTCTATCCTATTTTTTGAGTATTTCGTTACAGAGAAAAAACATTTCAGAACTTTTTTGAAAGTTGCAACCAATGGCAAGAAAATCGTACTTATAGAACGAAAGAACGTGTATAGCACTCTGCAGATTGCAGATGAGCTGCATGAATTTCAAATACTAATATAGGAGGTTAAATTGGCAATAATATCATTTACTGCTCGGAGTAGGCTTGTGCGATGATCTGCTTTTTTCACCCTCTGTTTTTTGGCTCTGATTAAAGATTAGCAGGACGGAGAAACATGCGTTATTCATCTGACCGGATACTACAAATAGCCAAAATTTTAACAATCCCCTTCAATCTTTAAATACAAGCCATCCGCCGCTCAATACAGGGCGGCGGATGGTCTATATACCCTCGCCGTCCAATGCGGCTTTTATCAACCAAGAAAAAATTTCCTGCCAAATTGCAACAAAATGCCATGCAAAATTGTATTATATATGACCCCGCAAAAAGCGGAAAGCATATAATCCATTCGCACCACCACCCCCGCCAAGAAAGGACTGATCCAATGAAACACCTATTAGTCATATTTATTGCAATGATATTCACTGCAACCGCTCTTGTATCATGCAGTAAAAATCAATCGGAATCAGCAGATAATATAAGCAATAATATCATCGGCGCAAATGATGCTGAAATTGAGCACAATATTACTACAGAAACGACAGCATCAGAAATATCCAATGAAACATCCGCCGAACAAATAACAGCTTCGCAGTCAAATTCTGACGAAAGCGCAAGTCAAAATCAGAAGCAGACATCCGCGCAGACTACAGATACAGCCCCCGCAGATACTCTCAGCGCAGATTCAGATATCACCCTGCCGGGCGGAAAAACAATCAAAATAAGCGATATCGAGCGGGTAGTTCTTTACACCAATAACCCCAACGAGCCTGACCCCGAGGTTGCGAATACCGACAGCATTATAAAAGTGCTCTCCGCGCTCAGCAAAATGAAGCTTGGCGAGCCGGAAACCGGCGGCTGGGTCGGCGGAAACACCATTGTTATATATTCCGGCGGCGAGCGCTTCAGCCAGATAGCCATAAGCGAAGATGAAATCTACCTTGTAGACAGCATGGATGACAATACCAAGAGCGTCTACCCGGTAATATCGGGCGGGCTTAGCTATGATGAGTGGAAAGCACTTTTTGCCGACAATGAATGATAGCGCTTATGCCGTTCATAAACATCAAAACCTCCGATGGGGATGATTCCCCGTCAGAGGTTTTTATTCTGCATTGTTTTCGCCGGATAGAAGCTTCTCCACCGCATTATCATCCTCCAAAATCCACTTGGTAACAGCGTAATGCTCGGTCGAGCGCCAGTCGGTTTTTTCTATCCCCTTTTGCGAAAGCTCGTAAATGACCGCACCCGGGTAAGCCATCACTATCGGCGAGTGGGTGGAGATTATGAACTGCGAGCCGTGCTCCACAAGCTCGTGCATCCTCACCAGCATTCTAAGCAGCCTCATCGGGGACAATGCCGCCTCCGGTTCATCTAAGATGTACAGCCCGTTGCCGCCGAAGCGGTTTTCCATCAGCGCCATGAAGGCTTCCCCATGGGAGCGGTTGTGCAGGCTCACCCCGCCGTAGGAATCAAGCACCGGCGGCAGTGGGCATTTTATTTTATCCAGCTCTTCAAGATAGGTCGAGGCGTTGTAAAAGCTCTCCGCCCGCAAAAAGTAACCGTCCCGCTCGCGCGAGCGCCTTGAAACGGTCAGGCAGGTGTGAAGCGGCGAGTGGGTTTCGTTTGTGGAAAAGCAATAGTTTTTGGTTCCGCCCTCGGGGTTGAAGCCGCACTTTATCGCTATGGCTTCAATCAGGGTGGACTTGCCCGCGCCGTTCTCGCCGCAGAAGACGGTAACGGCGGAATCGAACCTTAGCTCCCTGTTGTCCCTCAGCCATCTTACCGCCGGGATATCGTTAAGATAGGACCCCGCTGGCAGCTCCCCCGTAAAGCGAATTTTGTCCATAAAAATTTTACATTGCATTTGGTCATCCCGCCCGCTTGAAGCCCTTGAAATCCTTTTGCTCTTCTGTTATAATGTCGGAGGATGAGTTTAAAAGCTTGGCGTCGTTTCTGCGCTGGATTATCAGCATCGCCGCCCTGAATTTGTATATACCTATAAGTCCTAAAATAAGCGTCGCTATGTAGAAAAGCATTTTTCATTCCCCTTTTTCGTTTTACTTTACTACTATTATATTGTGCGCTTTGTACACTTATACGGACAAACAACGGCAAATCGCCGGATGTTGATACATTTTTTTGTACTGATATTCAAAAAATCCGGTGTTTTATCCGGTATCGCCCCGCAGAGCAGGGGTTTTGCGCCCTCTGCTTATCATATAAGACGGAAAACAGCGCCGGATGCCCTCCGGCTTCAGATAGATAATATATCTCCGAGGTGATCTGATGAACATTTTCGATTTGCTTTCGCTTATCGGCGGACTTTGCCTTTTCCTTTTCGGAATGAGTGTAATGGGCGACGCTTTTGAGCGCAGAGCCGGTGAAAGGCTGAAAAAGATTCTTGCCAAGCTAACCAAAAACAAGCTTGCCGGATTTCTGACCGGTCTTGGCATAACCGCAATAATTCAAAGCTCCTCCGCAACCACTGTTATGGTAGTGGGTTTTGTAAACTCCGGGATCATGACGCTTAAACAGTCCATAAGCGTTATTATGGGCGCGAATATCGGCACTACTGCAACCGCCTGGATATTAAGCCTTGGCGGAATATCGAGCGACAATGTGTTTGTTCAGCTTTTAAAGCCGACCTCCTTCACGCCTGTTCTTGCTCTGATAGGCACCTGCCTTATGATGTTCGGCAAAACCGGCAAGAAAAAGGATTCCGGAACGATTCTTTTAGGCTTTGCAACCCTTATGTTCGGAATGGACGCTATGTCGGGCGCAGTTTCAGGGCTGGCGGAGCTTCCGCAGTTCCAGCGGCTGTTCATCGCATTCAAAAATCCTTTGCTCGGCGTAATAGTCGGCGCGGTGCTTACCGCTGTAATACAGTCCAGCTCAGCCTCGGTGGGCATACTTCAGGCGCTTTCCTCAACAGGGCAGGTTTCCTACGGCGCGGCGATTCCTATTATCATGGGTCAGAACATAGGCACCTGCATAACCGCTATCCTTTCCTCATTCGGAACAAATAAGAATGCCAAGCGCGCCGCCGTTGTGCATCTTACCTTTAACGTAGCCGGCGCAGCCATATGGCTGACGGTTTTCGGCATAATATCATATGTGTTCAAGCCGGCTGTTCTTGATGCGCCTGCCGGATACCTTGGCGTGGCGGTGGCACACTCGGTGTTCAATATCGCCTGCACCGCAATAATGCTTCCGATGTCTTCGCTGCTTGAAAAGCTTGCAATAAAGCTTGTTCCCGAAAGCGACAAGAAGGAGGTCATAGCAGAACTGGACGAAAGACTTTTGGATACCCCACCCATAGCCTTAGCACGCTGCTCAAGGCTTGTTTGCGACATGGCAGTTCTTTCGGTTTCCGCCCTTAACGACAGCATAAAAATGCTTGAAAGCTACGACCCGAAGACAGCGCAGTCCATCCGTGATTCCGAAGAAAAGGCGGACCACTACGAGGATATTTTGGGAACATACCTTGTAAAGCTGAGCCGCCACAGAGTCAGCGACAGTGACAGCGCAACTATATCCAAGCTGTTAAAAGCGATAGGCGACTTCGAGCGAATAACAGATCACAGCGTGAACATATTGGAATCGGCAGAGGAGCTTAATGACAAGGAAATTCAGTTCACCTCCGCCGCCAAAAATGAGCTTTACACCCTTTGCAGAGCCGTTTCGGAAATCCTTTCGCTTTCGTGTGATGCTTTTATCAACAACGATTCTGAAGCCGCGCGAAACGTTGAGCCGCTGGAGCAGGTTATAGATAAGCTCCGCGATAAGCTCAGAAACGGTCATATCATCCGGCTGAAAAACGGCGAATGCTCTATAGAGGTCGGTTTTATCTGGTCGGATTTGCTGACAAATCTTGAAAGAACAGCCGACCACTGCTCAAACCTTGCAGTATGCGTAATAGACGCCGCACAAAATAATATGAACTTACATTCTTCACTGCGCAGAATGAAGCAGGATAACGCATATTTCGACAAAAAGTACGCCGAATATGCAGAAAAATATCTTACCGAGGAAGAATAATAATCAGCCATAGAAAGGGAGCCTTTCCAACCATGACAAAACAAATAAAGCTTATACACGGAATCGAATTTACGGGAGCGGATAAGCTTGAACCGAAATTCAAATCTGACGGCGAAAGCCTGACCCTTACCCTTTCCGCCGAGGATTACTCAGCCTTCTTTCCGAAAGCCGCCGGGGCGCTCGCCGAGCCGCTGTTCTTCTTTGCAGAGCTTCCCGATGAAGAAAGCGGGAAGGACGGCGAAGAATACAAAACCTACTACCTCGATAACTGCACCCTGCCGGTAATAAAAGCCATTTTAAAGCGCTACGGCGGAATTTTATACAGCGACGGCGTTCTGCGGTTCGGCTTCGGCTCTCACAAAACCGATGACGAGGTTTATATGCAGGAATATCAGCAGCTGAGCATATATTCGCACAATATCTCAGCGTTTAAGAAAATCCTTTCAGGGCTGGGGTATTCCGAAGATCCCTCTGCTTTAACCCTTTGGGACATTATAAGCGAGGGCAGCCCGATATCCGGCGAATCGGTTGAATGTGATGGCGAAACCGCCGCCGACATGATAGACAATCTTCGCGAGCTTGGGCTTTATCAGGCGGAATAGCGCAGATATTGCGCACGGCAACGCAGATGAATCGCGGAAAAATCAAATAAACGCAAATCGGGGAGGATATCGGCCTATGCCTTTACCCTCCCCTTTCTGCGATGAAAGAAACATGAATAGAAGAATACTCAGATTAGAAAAACACCGCTCGCCACGGCGCTATTGAGTTCTTCATACATAATACAACTCAGCCGGGCGAAATATTGCATTGGATTCAATAATTCTATTGACACGTGCGATAATACGTGCTATAATATATGTGTCATATCATGAAAGGCATAATTGTAAAAATGAAAAGCTATTCATCAAACGAAGTTATGAAAATTCTGAAAAGCGACGGCTGGTATGAGGTGGGATGTGTCGGCGATCATCACCAATTCAAGCATCCAACCAAGCCCGGAAGGGTTACACTAACCCACCCTAAAAAAGGATGTTCCCATAGGAACGCTAAGAGCAATCGCCAAACAAGCCGGAATTGAATTAAAATAATCATTCAATGCTGTTATAGAAAGGAATCTATTCATCATGAAAAACGAATATCTATTTCCAGCAATCTTCACTCCGGAGGAAAACGGAATCTCAATAGAATTCCCCGACCTTCCCGGATGTCTGCCCTGCGCAGACACGATGGAGGAAGCAGTTAAAAATGCAACAGAAGCCCTGGGACTTCATATTTACGGAATGGAGGAGGACGGCGAGGATATACCCAATGCCTCGAAAATTTCCGACCTGAAGATTCCCAGCGGCAGTACTCTTTGCATGATAAACGTTTTTATGCCCGCTTTCAGGGCAAATATACGCCGCT
>CALDFS010000287.1 GCA_937942105.1 uncultured Ruminococcus sp.
TATCCCGCTTGCAGAGTGGCTTCAACATCCGAGCCGTAGTGGGGATATACGTCGACTGCATAATCCGCACCCTCACGCTTGGCAGCATCGATAAGCTTGCCCACAACGCTGTAGCTATAAGGTCCGCCCGAGTCCTTTGCACAAATCGAAACCTGCCGTTCGGTACATTCAAGTCCGTCCCCAACACAGCCCATGTCAACGCTGATAGCCTCGGTAACTCCTGCCGGAACGGAAGCTGAGCCGCCGTGTCCTACCTCCTCATATACCGTTACATGAACGTAAACCCTGCGGGCAAGGCTTACGCTGTTGTCCTTAAGATACTTTGCAAGGCCTAAAAGTATGCCGACCGAAAGCTTATCATCCAAGAACCTCGACTTGATATATCCCGATTCCGTTACCTTAGTTCTCGGCTCGAAGCAGACGATATCGCCTACCTCAATGCCAAGCTCCTTTACATCCTTTGCTGATGAAACGTTTTCATCTATCACAATCTCGGTGCTGCCGAAATCGCGTTTTGTGGATGAATAGTCGCCGTTGACGTGTATGCTTGCGTTGCAGAGCTGAAGCGTGCCCTCATAGACTTTTTCGCTCCTTGTATATATGCGTACGTTTTCTGTTTCGCCGTTATTGGCGTTCATGCCGCCCAAGGGGGATATTTTCAGCCTTCCGTTTTCCTTTATCTGGGATACCATTCCGCCCAAAGTGTCGGCATGTGCCTCCAAAAGCAGACCGTTGCTGTCATCATCTCCGAAAAGGTCAATCATAACTCCGCCCTTAGCGGTTATAACAGCAGGAAATCCCAGCTCTGAAAATTCATTTTTCACCCACTGTGCCGCCTTATCGGTAAAGCCAGAGGGCGAGTCTATCGCCAGAAGCTCACAGGTCTTTTTAACCGCAAACTCGGCATAGGATTTATCTATCAATAACATGGCAAATACTTCCTTTCATATATGATTCTATTCACCGGCAGAAGCCGGCTCCTGATTCTTTTTGCTTATGCGCTTTTCGGTTGCTTCCGCTATCAGCGTTCTTATAACCGCAGTAAGCGGGATAAAGAAGATGATTCCCACCAGTCCTAAAAGCTTGCCGCCGACCAGCGCCGCAACCAGCGTCAGCAGGGGAGAGAGCCCTACTGAGCTTCCAACAACGTGTGGGTATATAAACTGATTCTCAACAAACTGAACCACATTGTAAACGATTATGCAAAGTATCACCTGCGATGGGCTGACCAGCAGCGTCAGGAATGCGCCGATAACACAGGCTGTGAACGCTCCAATATATGGGATAAACGCGCATACCGCCGTCACTACAGCGACCAAAGGCGCATACGGCAGGCGGAATATGCTGAAGAATATGAACATCAACACACCCAGTATTATTGCCTCAACGCACTGACCCGAAAGGAACTTTGCATAAGTCTCGCGGCTGAGCTGAGCTATATGCTCCAGCATTTTGCGGGGCTTGGGCTTGCAGTAAGCGTCCAAAAGCTTGCTTACGTGTGCAAGAAGCTCCTTCTTGCTGAGCAGTATGTACACCGCGATTATAACCGAAAAGCAGGCGGTTATAACGCCGTTTATAGTTGTCGAAGCCGCGCCGATAACGGTATCTAAAACAACACCGGTTCCGCTGGCGATCTTTTCTAAAAGGTTTTGTATATCTGTGGTTTCAAACCATTCCGCAATGCCGGAGATATCAATGTTGTAGCTTTTAAAAATCTCCACCCATGTAGGCCATCTGTTCTGAATCAGGCGGTAAAGCCCTTTAACGCTCGACACGATTTCAGGACCTGTTATGGTTACTACAAGTGCCAAAACCAGTACTATTATCAAAAGCGTCAGAATAGTACAAAAGGCTGTAATTGCGGATTCCTTTGGCTTGCGCTTAGCCTTCATAAAAGCCTTGGCTAAAAGCTTTTCCATGCCCGATATGGGAACGTTAAGAACAAAGGCAAGCATCAGCCCCGCGAATACCGGGGTAATAAGCCGAAAGATCCCGAAGGTGAAATCCGCAACGATATTAAGATGCTCCAGCCCAACAAATAGTATAACTCCGAAGGCTATAAGCATAAGGGATTCCTTAAATGTCTTTTTCATATTCCGCAGCTCCTGTTCAGTTTGGGGTTACGAGCATAAGACAAGCTCTTTTTCCTTTTCCTCGACAAGCCTTTCGGCAAGGTCGCATATATCCGAAGCGGCTTTGTCGTTTAGATATTTCTTCTGGCACATTACCATTTTATCACGATTTTCGGATTTTTCAAGATAGTCAAGAGCTTTTTTGATGCTTTTTTCAGAACACTTTGCAAAGATACTCATTCCGTGCTCCTCAAAATATCTAAGATTCTTCGATTCACAGCCCGGAATGGGTGTAATATGAATGATGGGAATTCCCGCGCTTGCGGCTTCTGTGGATGAAAGTCCGCCCGGTTTTGTCATGAATATTTCGCACGCCTTCATATAAAGAGGCATTTTGGTGGTGTACCCTATAACAACGCAGTCCTGCGAAAATTCCTTTTCCATTCTTTCGTAAAGCTTTCGGTTGCTTCCGCAGACAATTACCGGCTCAATATCATCGGCATGGCGTTCTTCCCGCCATTTTAATATGTACCTGACGATTTTTACAAGGTTTCCCGAGCCCATGCTTCCGCCGGTGATAAGGATATATCTTTTGGATTCAGACAGCCCAAGCGCCTTTTTGGCTTCACTCTTAGAGATATCGCTCTTATATCCTGCAAGGGTGGGAATACCCAACGAAAACATCTTATCACGCGGCACTCCAAAGCTTTCAAACTCGTTCCAAAGCTGGCTGGTCGGAATGATATATGCGTCGAGCTTGGTTTCTTCAATAAACGGAGCACAGGTGTAGTCGGTGGTGATAAACAGGGTTTTAGGGCGCTCCCAGCCGTTGTTGCACATGCTGGTCATCATCTCGGCGGGGAAAAGGTGCGGCATTATGACGATATCGAAGTGATGCTCGTCAAGATACTCCTTAAGCACCGTCGCCATCCGCCTGTTTGCAAAATAAACCGGAGAACGCCATGGAAGTCTTCGGTAAGCGTCTCCGATAAAGTAGACCAAACCGAAAGCCTTCGGCACTGTCTGTACCAGTTTAATATATGTATTGTCTATGATTTTTGAGGTCTTAGAGCTTTTAAGGTCGTAGGGGTTCATCATTTCAACGTTGTGTCCCCGTCTTAAAAGCTCCTCCTTTACAGCGTACCCGGCGGCGTTATGCCCTCCTCCGGTTCCGACAGATAGTATCAATGCATCCATAGTAAGCTAACCTTAACCTTTTCTTTTTCCTCCGGGCTGCTAAAAAGCTTGTATCCTACAGCGGCGGAGATAACTATAAATCCCAGAGCAACCGAAACAATTCCGGCTTTATACGAGAATACCGCTATAAGCGGCAGCGCGGCAAGGTAAGAAACCGCCGTTCGGTAAAGATGCGGGGATACCCTTATAATCACAGAGAAGAATATAAAGCTCAGCGCCATGATTATAACCGGCTGATATACAGGCAATATTCCCAAAAGGCAGCCAAACGTTACGGCAATGCCCTTTCCGCCGCGGAAGCTGTTGAAGACGGGGAATATATGTCCAATAACAGGAGCCGCAAGCACAAACGCAAACAAAGCATTGCTCATCGGCATTATCCCACCGGTTGACATAAGATACAGCTGAACAGGGATTATTCCCTTAAAAAGCTCGCACAATAGCGTAAGACTTCCGCAGGTGAAGCCACCGTATGTAAAAGCGTTTGCAACGCCCGGGTTACCGTCCTTGGAATTGTCCGTAATGCTGCCCACGTGAAGAATGCGCGCCCAGATTGGGGCGTATAGTATGCTTCCTGAAAGATATCCCAAAATAGAATATAATATAATTCTTAACAATCTAATCAAGTCCTTTAAGGGCTTATAAAGTCAGACGTCCTTAATTTCCACCTCATAGCCCGTGTCGGTCGCAATCTTGTTCTTTCTGTTTGCCATTATTGTTGAAACAGCATCGATAACTGCTTCTACTATCAGCGATATACCGGCGAACATCCAAAGCACGGCGGTAGTAGTAAATGGGTTCAATATAATTACAACCGCGAAAATAACAGAGGATATTCCGCCAATGCCGGGAATAAACCAATACCGTCCGTTTACGCGAAGGATATCAACAGACCACTGCAGCTTTATAAGCCCCACAACAAGTATTCCAAGCCCATATGCCACAGCTAAAAGAGGAAAAGCGTTTGCAAGCCATTCCGGACGGAATATGCAGAAAACACCGGCAATCACCTGAACAAGCCCCTTGGTGAAGCTCATAGACATGGAGCCCATTTCAGGAGCAAGCTTGAAATAGCTCATAATATTAAGAACACCCAAAACGCAGAGCACTATTCCGAATATTCTTACAATTGCCGATGTAAAAGCTATCGGGTCGATCAATAAAAGCACTCCGACGGCAAGCTCGCAGATGCAGTAGATCAGCGGTCTGAAATTATGCAGAAACCTTCTCATATTCTTTACTTCCTTTCTTTTTGCCGGCTGAAGCTGTTTTATCGGGAATAAGTCTGTAGCATACTATGTATCCGACAACGCACAAAACAGCGGCAGATATAACGTCGATTATTGAATGCTGCTTAAGAAAAATTGTTGATATTGAAATAATAAAGCATAAAAATGCCGAAACAGCCTTACACCAGCTCTTTGACAGCCTGCTTGTGTCAAAACCGGCAAGCATAGCCGCAGCCGAACCCAGAACATGAATAGATGGGCAAACATTTGTGTTGGTGTCGAACTCGTAAAATCCGGCTATGAACCTTGTAAGAACATTGTCTCTTTCAAACTCTGCCGGCCTTAGCTCCTGGCAGTTGGGATATATGAAATAAAATATTATTGTAAGGGTATATGTAAATATGATGAAATACATCATCCGCCTGAACGCTTTTTCGTTGAATAAAAGCGTGTATGCAAGCATTCCTATAAGGTATACAAACCATAAAAGGTATGGTATCAGAAACAGCTCGTTAAAGGGAATTAAATCGTCGAGTGGGCAGTAAATCGGGTGCCATTCGGCTGGGGCATAAAACCTTTCAACAAATAAAAATGCAAGTCCGTAAATCGGCCAGTAAAGCAAAAGCTTTAAATATGCAAATTCGCCATTGAGCTTTGAAAATCGAAATTTGCGGTAGTCTATTAATTTATCCATATGATATGAATTAAATCTCCTTGGTTATCCTATGCTTTCTTTGGTAAGCGCGGCTTTCTTTTTGCCGCCTTCCTGCGGCTGACGAAGAATTTTGCGCAGCCTTGGGCGATTGTATCTTTGAATAAGCACAAATGGGATATTTACAATAAAGTATATTATCGAAACCGCAGCTCCGCCTTTGCCTTCCCATATCGATGTGCATCCAAAGCCCATAAGCATAAGCGCAAGATGGGCAGCCTCAGCAATGCAGGTTTCTTTGATCATAAGCTCTATCTGCTCGCGCTTGGTAGAAATTATCTTTTTTGCAGGCATAAGCTTAGTAAATATTTTCGACATATCTGGAAGCTTATTCTGCCATTTTTTAATTTTAATCTTATCGTAAATTTTGCCGTTGTTTTCCCACTCGAAGCTCTTGTAAGGGAAGCAGTCGTAGTTGAACCAGCTTTTTGGAAGTATTCTTCCTATGTAAAATGTGATAGTGCCGATTATGGCAAGATAGATAAAACAGTGTAAAAAGTTCATTGCAAATCCTTTTCCGATAAAAAATGAGCCTATATATACTACTATATAATAAATGCCGAAAATAAACTGTTTATCAACTGAACCTCAACAATAGTTGAGGTTTCTGCCTGACGTTTTCCGGGATATCCGTCGATACCCGAAGCAAGGCACTAGGCTATTCCAAAAGCCTGACGGTGAATCTGCACCCGTTGGGGGAGACGTTTTCTACCGATATTTCGCCTTGGCATATTGCAAGTATCCTTTTCACCAAAGCAAGCCCCAAGCCGTTGCCCTCCTCCTTGTGAGAGGAATCCGCCTGATAGAACTTGTCAAAGATGTGCTTCTGAGCTTCAGCACTTATTCCGGGACCATTGTCTTCAACGGTAAATACGATACCGTCCTTATCCCGCAGCAGCCGTATCATAACTATCCCGCCCACGGGGTCAAACTTTATGGCGTTGCCGATAAGATTGTTCCATACGTGCATCAAAAGCTCACGCGCACCGACATACTCAATGCTCTCCATATCAACGTCAAACTCTATATTCTTGGCTTCCCAGTCTGGCCCGAGCGATATTATCGACTGCCTTATCTGTTCGTCCAGCCGGTATTTTATATTTTTTGACTGTATAACCTGATTGTCAACCTTTGAAAGCAGTAAAATATTGCCGACAAGGTTTGAAAGCCGCTTTGCGTTGAAAAGTATCTTTTCGATATATTCAAGCTGCTCCTGCGAGGCTTCCGGGCTGCCCTGCAAAAGGGTTGCATACCCCTCTATAGCACTGATAGGCGTCTTGAACTCGTGCGAGACGTTTGAAACAAAATCCGTCTGCAAGACCTCTGTAGCGCCAAGCTCGGTAGTCATAAGATTGAAGTTTGAATTGATATCCTCAATTTCGCGGTAGCTCGACTTGTCGTTGAGCCTGACGCTGAAATCGCCCTTGGCAACCTTGCTCATAGCCTCGCTGAGCTTGTTTATCGGGGACAGAAAGTCCTTTCCGATAAAGTATGCAACGACCGAGCCTATGGTAGTGCTCAGAATCAGGAACCAAACGCCAAGTGAGATATCAAAGCTATACTTAAACGCCAGCCTTGACAAAAACGAAATAAGCCAGAACACGGCGAAAACAAGCAGTATATCCGCCATTACAAGCATTGTGAACTTGAACAGCAGAGTAAATTTTACCTTCTTTTTCGGCGGCTTTGTGCTGTTCTTGATTTTTTTCTTTGCTGAATCCGAAGATTTTTTCATAAAATCACCTCATCACCCGTTAATCCTCCGATTTAACTACCTTGTAGCCCACTCCGCGCATGGTTATTATCTTGAAATCCGGGTTATCCCTGAATCTGTCCCTCAGCCGTCCTATATGAACGTCTAAGGTGTGAGTATCGGTGTCGCTCTCATATCCCCATATATCGTCCATAAGCTGCTGACGGGTGAATATCCTTCCGGGGTAGGAAACCATCTTGTAAAGTAGCATGAACTCCTTCTGTGGAAGCACGGTTTTAACGCCGTTGGTTGTGACTGTCAGATAATCATACTCCAAAACGGTGCTGCCGATAGTCTCGCGCCGCTCGTTGATCATCTGTGCACGGCGCAGCAGCGCACCAACGCGCAGAACCATTTCGTTTACGTTTATCGGCTTGACCATGTAATCGTCCGTTCCGGAAAGATAGCCCTTACGCATATCGTCAAAGGCACCCTTTGCGGTTATCATAAGAACAGGAGTGTTTATTCCTGCGCTTCTCAGCTGGTTTACAAGTGAATATCCGTCCACCACAGGCATCATTATGTCGGATATTATAAGGTCGAAATACCCCTCGTCAAGCTGGTCGAGCGCTTCCTTTCCGTTTGAAACGCCCTTGACCGAGTAGCCGTTCTTTATGAGCACGTGTGAAAAAAGCTGACGAAGCTCAGCGTCATCCTCAGCGATAAGAATTTTAAACATAATCAGCTGTATCCTTTCAGTGTAAATGCACAGCCTTATTATACATGATTCTTGGGATTTTTGCAACACAAAAGCCACTTAAAATCAGATTTTCGTTTCCATGATAAGGGTGTTTCGAAAAATCTACCTATAATTATCCTGAATACCCCTTGACAAATACCCTATGGGGGTATATAATATAGCCATAAGAGATAAGGAAGGAGCGAAAGCTGTGCCCAACTGCTGCTGTCATAAAAAAACCGACCGCCCGGATATCGAGAAAAAGAAGTTGTTAAATCGTTTAAAGCGGATAGAGGGTCAGGTCAGGGGAATAATCAATATGGTTGAGTCAGACGCTTACTGCAACGATATCTTAGTGCAGTCCGCCGCCGTTAACGCCGCAATGAATTCATTTAATAAGGAGCTTTTAGCCGCGCATATCCGCTCCTGCGTAGTAAGGGACATAAAAGCCGGGGACGATAGTATTATCGACGAGCTTACCGAAACCCTTATGAAGCTTATGAAATAAAAAGAGGTGCATGATTAGCTATGGAACAATATAATGTTACCGGCATGAGCTGTGCCGCGTGCAGCGCCCGGGTCGAAAAAGCGGTATCTGCTGTTGAGGGGGTAAAGACCTGCTCGGTCAGCCTGCTTACAAATTCAATGTCGGTTGAAGGGGATGTTTCACCGGATGCTGTTATTTCAGCGGTAAAGGCCGCAGGCTACGGCGCTTCGCTTAAGGGAGCGGCAAAGCAATCATCTTCCGAGGACGATAGCCTTATTGACAGGGAAACGCCTGTGTTAAAGCGCAGACTGTTTGCATCAATCGGCTTTTTGCTTGTGCTGATGTATTTTTCAATGGGTCATATGATGTTCGGCTTCCCGATTCCTGCGTTCTTCGAGGGGAATCATGTAGCAATGGGCCTTTTACAAATGATCCTTGCCGCGATAGTAATGGTAATCAACCAGAAGTTCTTCATAAACGGCTTTAAGGGACTTATTCACCGCACACCGAATATGGATACCCTTGTGGCATTAGGCTCCATGTCTTCATTTGTGTGGAGCGTTTACGCGCTTTTCGCGATGACTGGTGCGCAGCTCAGGGGAGATTCTGCCGCAGTCATGACATATATGAACGAATTCTACTTCGAGTCAGCGGCGATGATACTTACGCTTATAACTGTCGGCAAGCTTTTAGAGGCACGCTCCAAGGGCAAAACCACCGACGCTTTAAAGAGCCTGATGAAGCTGGCGCCGAGCCAGGCAACCCTCATCCGCGACGGTAAAGAGGTTATAGTGCCTATATCCGAAGTAAAAGCAGGGGATATCTTCGCGGTAAAGGCAGGGGAGAATATCCCGGTGGACGGCGTTGTGGTAGAAGGTACAGGAGCGGTGAATGAATCCGCCCTGACAGGCGAGAGCATACCTGTTGACAAGTCTGCCGGAGATACCGTTTCCGCCGCAACCGTAAGCAGCTCAGGATATCTTAAATGCGAAGCAAGGCGCGTCGGCGAGGATACCACCCTTTCAAGAATCATAAAGATGGTGAGCGACGCTGCGGCAACAAAGGCGCCTATTGCCAAGCTTGCCGATAAGGTCTCAGGCGTGTTCGTGCCGACTGTTATAACCATCGCCGCGATAACAATAGTTATCTGGCTTCTTTTGGGAAGAGAGTTTGCATATGCTCTGGCAAGGGGAATTTCTGTGCTTGTAATAAGCTGTCCCTGCGCTTTGGGGCTTGCAACTCCTGTTGCCATAATGGTCGGCTCTGGCGTAGGAGCTAAGAACGGAATCCTGTTCAAAACAGCCGCCTCGCTGGAGGAAACCGGCAAGGTTAAAATAATAGCCCTTGACAAAACCGGAACAATAACCCTCGGCGAACCGACAGTTACCGATATAATCCCGCTTGCAGGAATGAAGGCGGAGGAGCTTCTTTCCCTTGCGGCTTCGGTAGAAGCTAAAAGCGAGCATCCTCTTGCCAAGGCTGTAACGGCAAAGTGCAAAGAGAACGGCGCAGGCATATCCGAAGCGGCCGATTACGAGACACTTGCCGGAAGCGGAGTAAAAGCCAAGGTCGGCAATGCCGATATCATAGGCGGAAGCCTGAAATTCCTGTCGTCGAAGACTGATATTTCCCCGGAAATCACAGATATCTGCAATAGGCTTTCGGAAGAGGGCAAAACGCCGCTTGTATTTGCCCGCAATAAGAGTATAATAGGAATAATAGCCGTTGCTGACAGTATCAAGCCCGACAGTGCCGAAGCCGTCAGCGAGCTTAAGCAGCTTGGAATCAAGGTTGTAATGCTCACCGGCGACAATGAGAGAACCGCAAAAGCCATAGGCGCTCAGACCGGGGTTGACGAGGTTATAGCCTCCGTCCTGCCGGACGGCAAGGAAGAGGTAATAAGAAACCTAAAGCAAAACGGCAAGGTTGCAATGGTAGGGGACGGTATTAACGATGCTCCTGCGCTTACAAGGGCAGATATAGGCATAGCCATTGGCGCAGGCTCGGATATCGCAATAGAATCTGCGGATGTTGTTCTGATGAAATCCAGCCTTAAAGACGCTGCCGCCGCAATACGTTTAAGCCGCGCGGCACTA